>JAFPBC010000119.1 GCA_017390595.1 Selenomonadales bacterium
GATTGATTTTATTTGCAATAAAAGGGAAAAAGAGCTATAATAGAAACAGCACTTTTGGCAAAGGAGGGAAACAATATGGCTAAACGTATCGTTACGGTCAACAAAGCATCCTTGCAGGCAACGGTCCACACCGGTGGTTGCGGCGAATGCCAGGCTTCCTGCCAGTCCGCTTGCAAAACTTCTTGCACGGTAGGTAATCAGGTTTGCCAGAAATAATTTGCCTTTGACGGCAAAGCTAGGAACGAATGCCCCTCATGCAGGGGCTTTTGTTTTTGCTTGTGCATGAGAAAGAAAATGGAGGAATACCCCTTGAAGATACATAAGTTTCAACAAAACGGATACAACATCGTCCTCGACATCAACAGCGGTGCCGTCCACGTAACGGACGAGCTCATCTACGACCTCTTGGACGTATTCACAGGCGACAACGACGAGGAAGCCGTAGCGGCTCTCAAAGATAAATATGACGAAGCAGACCTTCGTGACGGTCTCGGCGACCTGCACGAATTGATGGACAGACAAGAGCTCTTCGCGCCCGACCTCAACGTACCGCTCGCGCTCAAAAACAAACCGCTCGTCAAATCGCTCTGCCTTCACGTAGCGCATGACTGCAACCTTCGTTGTCAGTACTGCTTCGCGGGAACGGGCGACTTCGGTCACGACCGCGGTCTCATGCCTGTCGAAGTGGGCAAAAAAGCAGTCGACTTCATCATCGCCAACAGCGGTCATCGCAAACATTGCGAACTCGACTTCTTCGGCGGCGAACCGCTCATGAACATGGAAACGGTACGCGCCGTCACCGAATACGTTCACCAAAGAGAAGCCGAAACAGGCAAGATCTTCAAACTCACGCTTACTACGAACGGTCTCGGTCTGACCGAAGAGATCGAAAAATTCCTCAACGACGAGAACATCAGCCTTGTCCTCAGCCTCGACGGACGAAAAGAAGTCCACGACAATATGCGCCCGATGATCAATGGCAAAGGAAGCTACGACCCTGTCGTACGCAACATGAAACGCGCCGTCGCATCCCGCAACTATGACAACTACTACCTGCGCGGTACCTTCACAGGCTACAACCTCGACTTCTGTGCCGATGTCCTCTCCATGCTCGAAGAAGGCTTCGACCAGCTCTCCGTTGAACCTGTCGTTGCCAAAGACGCACCGTACGAGCTCAAAGAAGAACACCTGCCGAAACTGTTCGAAGAATACGAAAAACTCGCCAAAGTCTACCTCGACAAACAGCTCGCAGGCGATGGCTTCACATTCTTCCACTTCAACCTCGACCTCAACAACGGCCCCTGCGTTGCCAAACGCCTCATGGGCTGCGGCGCAGGCCACGAATACTTCGCCGTCACGCCCGACGGTGACCTCTACCCGTGCCATCAGTTCGTCGGCCGCGAACAGTACCGCATCGGTAGCTTGGGCGAAGGCATCCTCCGTCAGGACCTCGTGCAGACCTTCCGCAACGCGCACGTCCTCAACAAACCGCAATGCACCGACTGCTGGGCACGCTTCTATTGCAGCGGCGGCTGTCATGCCAATGCCGACCAGTTCCACGGCGACATCCACAAACCGTACGAGATCGGCTGCGAACTTCAGAAAAAACGTCTTGAATGCGCTATCATGATACAAGCAGTCCTCTTGATGGCAAAAGCCGAGCAGTAATACACAAGAGAAGGCATCTACGCGATGTCTTCTTTTTTTTGTTTGAGAAAATAGAAAAATTTTTCAAAAAAATAAAAAAGTAAGAAGGAAAACTTCCTACCATTGCCGAAACTATACTGAGAAAATGACACATATCTCTTTTGCGTGGGACAGAAATCGACACCCGCGGGACGAGAATGTTGCCGAGAGGAACAACAGCATGGAAAAAATGATACAGTTGCAGCGCAAGATCGCGCCTGAGTTGGTCGAGCAGATCGAAGACCGCTACAACATATTGAAACATATCCAGCACGCACAGCCGATCGGGAGACGGGCACTGTCCGCACTCCTGAAGCTCAGCGAGCGCGTTGTTCGTTCGGATGTGGAGTTTTTGAAAGATGCAGGGCTCATCGATTTTTCTGCCGTCGGTATGCGTATCACCAAAGACGGCCAGAGAGTGCTCACGGAGCTTGCCGATTATGTCGGTGCGCTTCACGGGCTGGCAGTCCTCGAAGAGTTGCTTGAGGATGCGCTCGGGCTCAGTCGTGTCGTCGTCGTACCGGGCGACAGCGAAAAAGACCCTGCCGTATTCTCGGAGCTTGGACGCACAGCGGCACGCATATTAACCGAATCGCTCGAGGATAATATGATCGTAGCCGTCAGCGGCGGTTCGACGATGGCAGACCTTGCGGGCAAGGTCAATCAGTCGTTTGACGGCATCACCGTAGTACCGTCACGCGGCGGTCTCGGCGAGCAGGTACATTACCAAGCCAACCTTGTCGCGGCAGTCCTTGCGGCAAAGCTCGGCGGGACATATCGGCTTCTGCACGCAGCCGATAACCTCTCCGACGAAGCGCTCGAAGCAGTCCTTGCCAGCGACCAGTCGATAGCGGCGGTCGTCAATCTGATGAAACGTGCCGATATCCTCGTACACGGTATCGGACGTGCCGACACGATGGCAAAAAGACGCGAGCTTCCTTCGGAAGTCATCGACGTTATCGCCAAAGAATGTGTCGGCGAAACGCTCGGCCATTATTTCAATATGGACGGCGAATGTAAGTACGTCACAAACAGCGTAGGGTTACGACTGAACGATCTTGAACAGATCGGCAAAGTCATCGCGGTGGCGGGCGGCAGAGCCAAAGCCGAAGCGATCCTTTCGGTCGTTCGCGCGCGCAGACAGGATATCCTGATCCTCGACGAAGCCGCGGCGCAGACGATTCAGTCTATCATATAACTCTTACAAGCATTATCAACACAATCTAATTTTATTTATAGGGGGAGTTTCCAATGGCAACTAAAATTGGTATCAATGGTTTTGGCCGTATCGGCCGCAACGTATTCCGCGCATCCTTGGCAAAAGCAGACATCGAGATCGTAGCGATCAACGACCTCACGGACGCTAAAACGCTCGCGCACCTTCTCAAATACGACTCTGTACATGGCATTCTCGATGCTGAAGTAAAAGCAGGCGAAGGCTGCATCTACGTAAACGGCAAAGAGATCAAAGTTCTTGCTGAAAGAAACCCGGCAGACTTGCCGTGGGGCGAACTCGGTGTAGACATCGTTGTTGAATCGACGGGTATCTTCACGCAGAGAGACAAAGCAGCTGCTCATCTCGCTGCAGGCGCGAAAAAAGTTATCATCTCCGCTCCGGCGAAAGAAGAAGACATCACGATCGTAATGGGCGTTAACCATGAAAAATACGACGCGGCTAACCACCACGTTATCTCCAACGCATCCTGCACGACGAACTGCCTTGCTCCGTTCGCAAAAGTCCTCAACGACAACTTCGGTATCAAACGCGGTTTGATGACGACTGTTCACGCTTACACGAATGACCAGAGAATCCTCGACCTCCCGCACAAAGACCTCCGTCGTGCGCGTGCTGCAGGTCAGTCCATCATCCCGACGACGACGGGCGCGGCTCGTGCCGTAGCACTCGTTCTTCCGGAACTCAAAGGCAAACTCAACGGTTTCGCTATGCGCGTTCCGACGCCGAACGTATCGGTAGTAGACCTCGTAGCTGAGCTCGAAAAACCGGCAACGGCTGAAGAGATCAACGCAAAACTCAAAGAAGCTGCTGAAGGCGAACTCAAAGGTGTACTCGGTTACACGGACGAACCGCTCGTATCGAAAGATTTCTGCGGCAACGCAAATTCCTCCATCGTTGATGGTCTCTCCACGATGGTCATCGAAGAC
>JAFPBC010000120.1 GCA_017390595.1 Selenomonadales bacterium
ATCCGCGGTATCACGCTCGAAGAACTGGCGGCGGCAACGACTGCGAACGCGGCACGTATCATGCGTATGCCTATCTTAAAATAAGCGTATAAATAGTGAATAAATATACAAAAGAGCGACTCTTTTCAAGCGAAAAGTCGCTCTTTTTTTGTGCCTCTGACGGTTTGTTTGGACATAAAAAGCAGACGGTTTTCATATGGTAAAAGAGAGGAAAAAAACGGTTTTTTATGGAAAAAAACAGGTTTGATTTGACAAAATAAAAATGTCATGCTATAATACTCGAACACTCAACAAGGAGGAAAGATATGACTAATCGTACACCCTTAAAACAGTGGTTACAGGGCCGAAAATTAGCAATCGTTGCCGTATTGTCTGTAGTGCTTATGATGATGACGGGATTTGTATGGAACAAGAATACTGTGTATATTGTTGCAGATGGACAGCAGTACACGGTGCAGACAGAACAGATGAATGCCCGTAAGATCATTCGCGAAGCGGGTATCCGTCTCGGTGCCAGAGACGTGATCCGCAGTTCCACGAACACGTTGGAAAATGGTACGATCCTGACGATCACAAGGATCGTTCCTGTCAATATTACCTACAAGGGTCGTTCTACGACGATCCATACAGACAAAAACACCATAGCCGGTGCCGTAACCGACCTCGGATTCGATCTGCCGAAGGTAAAGACGTTCCCCGCGGAAGAAACGCCTGTGACATCAGGTATGGAGATCAAGGTCGTTGATTATGAAGAAACGATCGTAACACGTACGGAGAAAGTTCCGTACAATGTCGTCTACCAAAATGACGACACCCTCGAAAGAGGTATGGAAAAAGTTGTCCAGCAAGGTACAAGCGGACAGGCAACACTTACTGTTCGTCAGATGTTCCATGACGGTAAGTCCGCAGGTGAAGAGGTCATCACGACCGATCTTCACGTAGCACCGACCGACCATATCATACGCACGGGTACACGCGATACCGTATCGACGTCGCGCGGCGATATGCGATTCAGTCGCTCGTACTATATGCAGGCAACAGCATACCTGCCGACAGACGGTGACGGAAAATGTATCACCGCAACAGGTATCCGTGCACGCCATGGTGTCGTAGCCGTCGACCCGCGCGTTATCCCGCTCGGCAGTCGCGTCTATATCCCCGGCTACGGTGTAGCACTTGCGGCAGATACGGGCGGTGCCATCAAAGGCAAACGCATCGACCTCTGCATGGAAAGTCGTCGCGACGCGATGAAGTTCGGCAGACGCTCTGTCAAAGTATACGTACTTGAATAACGAAGATGAAAAGCGAAACTTGGTTTCGCTTTTCTTTATTTTCAAGGTATGCTAAAATAGAAAAGATATCACTTCCATAGAAACGAAGGAACAAGTATGATAAAAGAAGTAATCGTAGTAGAAGGCAAACAAGATATCGTCGCTGTCAGTCGCGCGGTGGAGGCAGACTTCATCGTAACGAACGGTTTTTCGCTTCGTCCGCATACGCTTGCCGCGATCAAAAGCGCGTACGAAAAGCGCGGTATCCTCATATTCACCGACCCCGACAGCGCGGGCGAACGGATCAGACGATTCCTTGCCAAGCGATTCCCGAATGCCAAGCACGCATTTTTGAGTCAAGAAGAAGCGTATGCCAACGATGACATCGGTGTCGAACAAGCATCGCCCGAGTCTATCTTGGCGGCGATCAAGTCGGCACGCTGTCAATCGATAGAAGTTACGAACACATTCACGATGACCGACCTCATCATGGCAGACCTTGCGGGCGGCCGCGATGCCTCGGCAAGACGCAACGAAGTCGGCAGACGGACAGGTATCGGTTATGCGAATGCCAAGACGTTCCTTGTCAGACTGAATCACTACGGTGTAACGAGAGAAGAATTTGACCGCGCCATCTGCGAGATGGACGCGAGGGAGGCAGACGAATGATACATCCTGTAATTGCGAAAAAAGATGTCACGCTCCATATTTTGAAACGATTCGGTATTCACATGAGCAAAAAGCTCGGCCAGAACTTTTTGATAGACAGAACGGTCGTCGATCGTATCGCCAAAGCGGCAGGTCTCGAAGAGGGCAAACGTGTCCTTGAGATCGGCCCGGGTATCGGTACGCTCACGCAAGGCCTTGCCGAAACGGGTGCCGATGTTACGGCAGTCGAGATCGATACGAATCTTATCCCCGTCCTTGCCGAAACGGTCGGCGGATACGAGAACGTCCGTGTTCATCACGGCGATATCCTGCGCACGAATATCCCCGAGCTGATGGGTGAAGGCACGTTCAGCGTTGCGGCGAACCTGCCGTACTACATCACGACGCCGATCATCATGGGCCTTTTGGAAGCGCGCCTTCCGATCGATGTCCTTGTCACGATGGTGCAAAAAGAAGTCGCGGAACGTATGGTCGCGCGCCCGGGTACGAAAGACTACGGTGCGCTCTCCGTATCGGTGCAGTATTTCACCGAACCCGATATCATGTTCACCGTACCGCCGCGTTCGTTCATCCCTGCGCCTGCTGTCGATTCTGCTGTCATCCGTTGCCGCGTGCGTGAAAATCCGCCCGTACAGGTAACGGAAGAAAAGATGTTCTTCCGCGTGGTCAAGGCATCGTTTGCACAGCGCCGCAAAACGCTCTCCAACTCGCTCAAGGTAACGGGCTACGGCGCAGACGTTATCAAAGAGGTACTTGCCATGACGGGCATCGACGGACAACGCCGCGGTGAGACGCTCTCGCTGCAGGAATTCGCCGATCTTGCCAATGCATTCACCAAACTGAAAAACGAACAATAACAAAGATGACCGACTTTCCGATTTGGAGAGTCGGTTTTGGTTTTTTTGAGCGGACGCATGAGGCCTCTTTCGCATATGATACGGCAGAGAGGAGGGGGCATCGTGAGCGGGATAGAGGTAGGTGACTTGGTCGTGAGGCGTTCGCACGGCGGTGATATCGTATTCAAGGTGGTCGGGCGAGGCACGGGCGGTACGTATGTATTAAAAGGACTTCATCTCAGGCTTCTTGCCGATGCGCCGCGCGCGGACTTAGAGCTTGTCGACGCGAAGGTGCTTCGTGATGAAGTGCTGCGCGAAGAAGCTGTCCTCAGCGATGCGACACGGCGCGTCTTTGAGCGTCGGAGCAGACAGCGGGAAGGGAGCCTCCTTAGAGCGGGCTCTGCGAAGAAATATACATCGTTCGATGTGCCGGGACGGATCCTCCACCTTGACGGTGATGCGGAATATCTGCGGATGTGTATGAAGACGTATCGTCAACTGCGCCTTGAGGCAGTCGGGCGGTCTGTCGACGAAGAATGTCAGCCTGCGCTTGTAGAAGGGCTCCTGAAGGAGTATCGGCCCGATGTCCTTGTATTGACGGGGCATGATGCCATCCTCAGCGGATGTAAAAAGAAGCTCGCCGACCTTGCCAGCTACCGAAACTCATGCTACTTCATCGAGGCTGTCAGAAGAGCGCGTCTCGTCGAGCCGTCACGTGATGAGCTCGTCATCTTCGCGGGTGCGTGCCAGTCACATTTCGAAGGGATCCTCGCGGCAGGCGCGAACTATGCCTCCTCGCCGAATCGTATCTTCATCCATGCGTACGACCCCGTCTTTATCGCGGAGAAAGTCGCCTTTACCTCCATCGGGCGTACCGTCGATATCTCGGATGCCATCGGTGCATCGGTCACGGGCGTGGAAGGTGTCGGCGGCATCGAGACCCGCGGGAAACTGCGTATCGGTATGCCCAAGACGATGCATCAGAGCTAAAAAGAGGAAAACGTGCTTTGCGGAGCGAAAGATATAGATAGAAATCATTTTTACAGAGAAAAAAGAGGTGCTTATCATGAACAAAAAAGCAGAACGATTGCAGGCATATTTTACGGAAAAGAAATTGAACTTCTTCCAAGTACAAGAGATGACGGACGAATTCAACACAGTCTTGTTCCGTTCGAATATCGAGATACAGAAACAGGTGCTCCCGACAGTCATCGTTACCGATGATACCATCTGGACGATCATCCGTACGCAGATCGTAGCAGGCGCGGTAACGGCAGACAAAAAAGCGGCTGTCAACGAATTCCTCAACGACCTCAACATGAAATACAAGTTATTCAAATTCTATGCGACAGACAGTGGTGACATCAACATCGACATTTGTGCGCCGACCATCCCGTCGAATTTCGATCCCGAAATGGTGCGTTCGCTCATCCAGATCGAAGTCGAACAGCTCGAAGCACTTTATCCTCAGATCATGGAAGTCGTCTGGGCGAAATAATTGTCGATGAGATGAAGGTGGTTTGACGATGAAAAACATTTTAGTCGTGGGCGGTGCGGGCTATATCGGTTCTCACGTCGTAGAAGCACTCATGGATGACGGCTTTTGTCCTGTCATCTACGATAACCTCTCGACGGGACATATCGAATCTGTACCGAGTGAAGCGGCTTTCGTAGAAGGCGATATCCACGATACGGCACTTGCCGAGCGTGTTATGCACGACTATCATATCGACGGCGTGATCCATTTTGCCGCGAGCAGTCTCGTCGGAGAATCGATGGCAGAGCCTGCGAAATATTATTACAACAACGTAGAAGGCTCACTGCATCTTCTCACCGCGATGCGAAACGCGGGTGTAAAAAGAATCGTATTCAGCTCGACAGCGGCAGTCTACGGCGAGAGCGATGAAGTGCCGATCAAAGAAAACAGCCGTCTTCAGCCGACGAACGTATACGGCAGAAGCAAGCTGATGATCGAACAGATGCTCGCGGACTATGATATGGCATACGGTATGCGTTATGCGGCACTTCGTTATTTCAATGCCGCAGGGGCATCACTTGCGCGCGATATCGGCGAAGACCATCGGACAGAGACACATCTCATACCGCTCATTCTCAAAACGGCACAAGGCGTCCGTGACAAGATATCTGTCTATGGGACAGACTATCCGACGAAAGACGGAACGTGTATCAGAGATTATATCCATGTATGCGACTTGGCAAAAGCGCACGTACTCGCGCTCAAGCATCTTCTCGCGGGCGGTATGAGCCGCGTCTACAACTTGGGCAGTGAACACGGCTTCAGCGTTCGTGAGATCATCGACTATGCGAAAAAAGTCACCGAGACAGACTTCTGCGTTGCCCATGCGGAGCGTCGGGCGGGCGATCCTGCCGTACTCGTTGCATCATCCGAGCGCATCCGCGAAGAACTCGGCTGGGTACCTGTACACAGCCATATCGAAGAAGTCATCCGCACCGCGTGGAAATGGCATAAGAACCATCCGTACGGATATCGGTCTAAATAAAAGAGACACATGTAAGCAAATAAAAAAGCGATGCCGAACACAGCATCGCTTTTTCGTCTAAAAGATCATTTATTGCAGGTGTATATAAGGTTTTAATTTGACTTTTAGCAGGAAAACGTACAGTTTCTGTCGAAAGAAAAACTGTTATCTATATTCTTGAA
>JAFPBC010000121.1 GCA_017390595.1 Selenomonadales bacterium
AATAAAGGTTTTGCAGACCTCTGCCTTACCACTTGGCTATGTCGCCTCTAGAATTGGAGCGGGAAACGAGATTCGAACTCGCGACCCTCGCCTTGGCAAGGCGATGCTCTACCGCTGAGCTATTCCCGCTTGAATGGTGCCTCAGGACGGAATCGAACCGCCGACACGGGGATTTTCAATCCCCTGCTCTACCAACTGAGCTACCGAGGCAAGATGGCGACCCGGAAGGGACTCGAACCCTCGACCTCCGCCGTGACAGGGCGGCATTCTAACCAACTAAACTACCGGGCCATTTTCATTTGTTATCGCCGTGTGACGACATATAATAATTTACCGCATATCCGAGATTTTGTCAACCCTTTTTTGATATTATTTTTAAATTTTCCCAAAAAAGATATTATCCTTTTTCCATGCGATAAAACATTATGTTCCTTAACCTTTACTGCTCGATGCGTCTATTTCTTTTCTGACTTTTTCGAGCATCGGGATAAAGTTCTCTTTCATTTTCCGTGACAGCTCTTCGATCTCTACTGCATCGAACTCGGTGATCAATCGAGGCATTTTCAATACACGAAGCTCACCGAAAAACTCATCGCGATAAATGTTGTAATACAGGGCAAAATTACTTTCCGAAACGAAGTCAGTATAATCAAGGATCAAAAAAGAGCCGTTGATGATACGAATCGAGGAGTTCGGATGAACGAATAAGTCAAATCCCAATATCGATTGCGGCAATTCTGCAATATAATCCCAAGTTGCGATCCCCTTTTCCGCGAAGATCGTACCAAGTTCTTCTTGCGGGAATCGACGCAGCTTGCGTAGGGATGTTGCCATACCATCATGAAGCATTCGCTTGAGTTCCGCCAAGTCGCTTGTTATGTAGTCTATCTGACAAAACAGATTCAGCCCGATCTCTTCTTGCGCATGGTATTCTCCGAGCGACGCATTGTAGATCACAAAAAACTTCCGATGGATCGATTTGTCTTCATACGTAAACAGTCTGTAAAAGCCGTCTATTATCTCTTGGTCGATCGTTAGTCGGAATCCTTCTAATTCTTTCGGAAGCTCCGCAAAGTAATCCCATTCTTCTATTTGATTGCGTATTTCATCTTTTATTTTACTCATGATTTCATCACCAAATTATTATTATTCAAGCAAGCTTGTCAAAACCCTGCCCAAATAAAAAAATACGACATCAAAAGATGTCGTATTTTTATTTTATTGGAACATGGCAAGCATCGTACCTGCGGCGACCGCAGTACCGATGACACCTGCAACATTCGGACCCATTGCATGCATTAAGAGGAAGTTGCTGGGGTTGGCTTTTTGACCTTCGATCTGACATACACGAGCTGCCATCGGAACAGCCGATACACCTGCTGCACCAATGATCGGATTGATCCTGCCTCCACTCAGTTTGCACATTACTTTACCGAGGAGCACGCCCGCTGCCGTACCGACTGCAAATGCAACTAAGCCGAGCAAGATGATCTTGATCGTCTCGATCTGCAGGAATCCTTCAGCAGACATCGTAAGACCGGTACCAAGACCCAAGAAAATGGTAACTGTATTGATGAGAGAGTTCTGTGCCGTATCCGACAAACGATCCGTTACACCGGATTCTCTGAAGAGGTTACCAAGCATCAACATACCGATCAAGGAAGCGATCGACGGCAAAAGAAGGCTGATCACGATCGTCGTTACGACCGGGAACGCGATACGTTCAAACTTCGTTACTTGACGAAGCTGACCCATTTCGATCTCACGTTCTTTTTGCGTTGTCAAGAGACGAATGATCGGCGGCTGAATGAGAGGTACGAGCGACATATAAGAATATGCCGCAACAGCGATCGCACCCAAAAGATGCGGAGCCAATTTGATCGTCATGTAAATTGCAGTCGGACCATCAGCACCGCCGATGATACCGATCGCAGAAGCTTCCTGTGCACTAAAGCCAATAAGCATAGCGCCCGCAAGCGCAATGAATACACCGAATTGCGCCGCCGCACCCAAGAACAACATTCTCGGATTGGCAATGAGCGGACCGAAGTCAGTCATGGCGCCAACGCCCAAGAAAATGAGCGGTGGGAATATCTCATGTTGAATCCCGTATCCGATCGCAGACATGACCCCCGGCTGGTCAAATCCTGTGTTCGGGAAGTTTGCCAAAATACAACCAAATGCGATCGGGCCTAAGAGAAGAGGTTCAAATTTTTTACCGAATGCCAAGTAGAGAAGAATCAAGCCGACTGCAATCATGGTAACATTGCCTAATGTCAAGCCGGCATATCCACTGTCTGCCCATACTTGAGATATTGCTACACCAAAAATATCCACGTATTATCACCCTTTATTTCTTTCAATCATTGTCTTTCTGTCAGTTCTTGATCCATAACCGTTTCATAATCTACAAGCTCTGCTTCTTCCTGCGTCAATCTCGGTTCTTCCACAACAACAGGAGCAACATAGATCGGAGCAGACGGCTGCGGTTCTTCTTGCACCGAATTTTTTGTTGGATCAAGCTTATGAATCAATTCAATTACAAGTCCTAACAAAAAAAGCACAACAAAAACGATCGCCATATTCACGACCATGATCATCATAGGATTGTCTGTCATACATTCACCTTCTTTTAGTCTTAGATAGAAACATTATCATAAAAAAACGTTGTCGTTTTGTTTATTATCATATTTTCAGATTATTAAATGTTTCTTGTATTAGATTTATTTTAGCATAACATGAAAAAAAACAGCAATATGATTTTTTCATATTGCTGTTTTTTTCTCGTTTACCACACGATTTTATCAAGAATTCCGCTCAAATATGCTAATACAACACCGTAATTCGACATCGGCACACCTTGCTTTTGTGCAGATTCCACTCGCGAGAGTACATATTTACGATTAAACATACAAGCACCGCATTGAATGATAAGATCATAGCCTGTCAAATCTGTTGGGAAATCAACACCCGATACATGATGTATCGTAAGCCCTTCTCCAACTTTTTTCTTAAGCATACGAGGCAATTTTACCCGTCCGATATCTTCATGAAGCGGCGCGTGCGTACACGCTTCCGCGATCAATACCTTCGACTTTTCTGTCAGACTTTCTATCACAGCGGCACTTTCCGCAAAAAAGGCAAGATCGCCTTTATACTGAGCGAACAATACTGAAAATGAAGTCAGCATGCTTTCTTTCGGTTTTTTCTCATAGACAGTCTTAAACACCTGCGAATCGGTAATGATGAGCTTGGGCGGACGAGACATCGCCCGAAGCGCTTCATCCATCTTGTCCGTCGTTGTGCTCATGACGATACACTTCGTATCAAGAAGTTCGCGAAGAGTCTGTACCTGAGGTAAGATAAGACGTCCTTTAGGTGCTTGTATATCTTGCGGCATAACAAGAAGCACAAGATCGCCATCGTCGACGAGATTACCTGTAATACGGATCGCATCATAATCTTCGGGCAAATGATAGATGATAGCTTCTCTGATCTTTTCAACACCCTTCTTCTCCAATGCACTTACAAGAAGCGCATCACGACCTACTTTCGCACGAATACTTGCTTGCAATTCAGTCGTATCGCCAAGAATATCTATCTTGTTGATAACAGGGATAACAGGTGTCTTACGTTTCTTCAGATCGGCGACCCATGCAAATTCCATCGAAGGATCTCCGCTGCCAAATACAACGATAGCAATATCGGTACGTTCAAGCGCGTCACGCGTTTTGGCAACACGCATCGCACCAAGTTCACCCTCATCATCAAAACCTGCTGTATCAATAAATACGCACGGCCCGATACCATGTATCTCCATCGCCTTATAGACTGGGTCGGTCGTCGTACCCGCGACATCAGAGACGAGTGCGATCTCTTGTCCCGTGAGTGCATTGACAAGCGAAGATTTCCCACTGTTGCGCTTACCGAACAGACCGATATGGAGCCGTTCGGCACGCGGTGTATCTTGTAAACTCATATACGCTCCTCCTTTTCTTAGAAACGGAAGTCACGTTTACCGTCATGAAGTTCTTTCAGATGTTCTTCGGCGATCGCACGCACTTTCGGATTCGTGATGCGCGTGATCTCTTCACGAATGACTTTTTCACCTTTTTCTTGTGTATCTTTCGATGCATAATCTTCCAGATATTCTTTGAGTGTCATAAGAGCGTTCGGCTGACAGCAGTTGACGATCTGCCCCGATTTCAACAAGCTCATGAAACGGTCGCCTGTTCTGCCTTCGCGGTAACAAGCCGTGCAGAAACTCGGAATATAACCGAGCGTCAAAAGCCAATTGACGACTTCATCAAGCGTACGATTGTCGCTGATCTCGAACTGAGCCGAGTTGTCGTCTTCGGCTTCTTTTTCTACATAGCCGCCGACACTTGTGCTGGAATCGCCGCTGATCTGCGACACACCAAGCTCAAGCACACGTTCTCTCGTTGCTTTCGATTCGCGTGTGGAGATGATCATACCCGTATACGGCACAGCGATGCGAATGATAGCAACGATCTTTTCGAATATCTCATCAGAGATCGCATTCGTGAATTCGGACGGGTCAATATCATCAGCAGGGCGAATACGCGGTACGCTGATCGTATGCGGACCTACACCGAACGCCGCTTCCAAATGTTCTGCGTGCATCAAGAGACCCACAAGATCATAGCGGTACATATTGAGACCAAAGAGTACACCGATACCGACATCATCGATACCACCTTCCATCGCGCGGTCCATTGCTTCCGTATGATATGCATAATCATGTTTCGGACCCGTCGGATGAAGCATTTCATAATTTTCTTTGTGATACGTTTCTTGGAACAAGATATACGTGCCGATGCCGGCATCTTTTAACTTACGATAATTTTCAACTGTCGTTGCCGCAATGTTGACATTCACGCGACGGATAGCACCGTTTTTATGCTTGATAGAGTAGATCGTTTTGATGCTTTCGAGTACGTATTCGATCGGGTTGTTGATCGGGTCTTCGCCTGTCTCGAGCGCAAGGCGTTTATGACCCATATCCTGAAGTGCAATGACTTCACGTTTGATATCTTCCTGCGACAATTTTTTACGCGAGATGTTTTTATTTTTGAAATGATACGGGCAGTACACACAACCGTTGATGCAGTAGTTGGACAGATAAAGCGGCGCAAACATGACGATACGATTGCCATAGAATTTTTGCTTGATATCACGCGCCAACTTGAACATTTCTTGATTGAGATCGTCAAGCTCACATTCAAGAAGCACGGCTGCTTCACGATGCGTAACACCTTCGCATTTTCTTGCTTTTTCA
This sequence comes from Selenomonadales bacterium, assembly GCA_017390595.1. Taxonomy (GTDB): domain Bacteria; phylum Bacillota; class Negativicutes; order RGIG982; family RGIG982; genus RGIG982. The sequence continues at coordinate 5,300 of JAFPBC010000121.1, forward strand.
ATGATCGACTCGATCAATTCGCGGTTCGTTTTATTTTCCTTAGCATACGCGATCGATTCCAAGATCTCTCCATGATGGATAAATTCTGTTGCAACTTTCGATTTCGGATTATACATACTTATCTCTTCTTTCCTGTTTATTTTTCTTGTGGCATTTTCGAATATACCGTTTTGGCGGTAACATTCGGGATCATACCGAGTTTTCCCGATAATGCACTGATGCGCGCTTGCGGTGCATCGAGCACGATACTGATAATAGATACAGATTGCTTCGGATACGGAAGCCCCATCCGTCCCACGATATCCTCGCGATATTCATGGAGCACTTGATTGACTTTTTCTACTGCTGTATCCGAGCCGATAATAATGCCTAATAAGGCAACCCTTGTTTCCAAGCTCTCACCCTCTTCAAAACAAAAATTCCCTATACCGATAAGGCATAGGGAATTGGCGCATCATTATATCATGATATAACATACGAACATATCTCATGCCTTTATCGTCGGGTCAAGACCCTCTTACTCAGAACACGGTCATTCTTATGATTCAATTGTCTTTGTTATGCCGAAAAGCATCTTTTCATGAGAAGTTCTGACTTC
>JAFPBC010000122.1 GCA_017390595.1 Selenomonadales bacterium
AGCGCTGTTCCGAGATCGGGTTCTGCCAAGATAAGCGCGAATATCATCAGCATGACACCGAGGATCGGCACCAACCCACGCCAAAACTGCTTGATACGACCGATATTCGTCGTCAGATATGCCGCAGTAAAGATCACCATACCAAGCTTGGCGATCTCGGACGGCTGCAGATAGAATCCGCCCGCCCCGAGCCAACGTCTGGCACCGTTGACGACCTTACCGAGCCCCGGCACCAAGACCAAGAGCAGAAGTACGACTGTCACAACGAGGACAGGTACGGCAAGCCTTTTCCACACATGATAATCGATACGCATCACACAGACCATCGCACCGAGCGCGATCGCCGTCCAGATAAGCTGTCGTTTCAAAAAATAATACGCATCGTCAAAATGTACCTCGGCAGAAACAGCACTGGCACTGTAGACCATCACAATCCCCAGTGCCAGCAGCGACAGCACAGCCGATACCAATACCGTATCGACGGCTCCCATCTTCTTATTCATTACACAACGCTCCTTACGCGGAGGTTCTGTCATCATGTTTGCTTGATATCGAGTAAAACTTATGCGAGTGCGTGAACGAACCGCTTAAATTCTCTTCCTCGTTCTTCGAAGTTGTTGAACATATCATAGCTCGAGCAAGCAGGCGACAATACGACTGCTTCTCCTGCTTTCGCTTTTTCGCGTGCTATCTTGACTGCTTCTTCCATCGAGAAACCTGCATCGATGATAGACGCAACACCCATCTTCTCAGCTTCTTCGCGGAATCTGCCTGCCGCTTCCCCGATCAAGATGAGGTGCGTCACACGCTCTTTGATCTTCGTCATGAACTCCGTCAAGTCGGTCATCTTATCATGACCGCCCGCGATCAAAACGATACCATCGGAGAATGCTTCGAGCGCCTTGATAGACGACTCCGGATTCGTTGCTTTCGAATCGTTGTAATAGCCGACACCATCAAGCTCGCGAACAGGCTCGATGCGATGTTCCACACCGCCGAACCCCGCCAGTACAGCGCGCATATCACAGACCTTTACACCTGCCAGGAACGCGACCGAACAAGCGGCAAGTGCATTTTCTACGTTGTGGTCGCCTTTTATCTGAAGGTCGGCAAGCGGACATACTGCTGTCGTTTCACCGTTCCAGTCAAGGACGATGGAACCGTCTTTGACAAACATACCGTTCGTCAATTCTTCCTTACGGCTGAAATAGAACACTGTACTCGGTACACGTTCTTTCATCTCGCGAACGACAGGCTCATCGTAGTTGAGCACGACATAGTCGCCTTCGCCTTGCTGTGCGAAGATGCGTTCTTTCGTCAAGCGATAGTTATCGACACTGCCGTGACGGTCGATGTGGTCGGGCGTTACGTTGAGGATAGCCGCCACCGTCGGGCAGAAATCCTGCACACGCTCGAGCTGGAAGCTCGAAATTTCAGCAACGACGATACCGTCCGCGCTGACAGCTTCCGTTTCTTTCGACAATGCCATACCGATATTACCACCGACAACGACATCGTCTTTTGCCGTTTTCATCAACTCGCCGAGAAGCGTCGTCGTCGTCGTTTTGCCGTTCGTACCCGTGATCGCCACCATCGGTGCTTGGCACAGCTGATACGCTACTTCGACCTCGCCGATGACGGGGATCTGTCTTGCTTCCGCTTCACGCACGAGCGGGATGGTAACAGGCACTCCCGGAGAGATGACGAGCATATCCGTATTTTCGAGAAGGCTGTTATCCTGATAGCCGAGCGCGATGTTGACACCTGCCGCGCGGGCGGGCGACACATCATGCAAAAGTGCTTCTTCTTTTTTGTTATCATTGAGCGTTACCGACGCGCCTTTACCTGCCAAGATCTCGGCAACAGCGATACCGCTGATACCCGCGCCGACAACGACGATATTTTTATTGTTAAATTCCATTTCC
>JAFPBC010000123.1 GCA_017390595.1 Selenomonadales bacterium
CCGTAAAGGGCACGATATACGACCATATCTTCAAGTGTCTCACTGTCTTTGGCAACGGTGATCACTTCATATTCTTTGCCTTTAAAATGGCGGTATCTGCCCGCCTTCAACTCTGTCATCATGCCTTCTCCTTCTTCGAACGCGCGAGGAACATCGCATCGCCGAACGAGAAGAAGCGATATTTTTCTTCGACAGCTACGCGATACGCTTCGAGCATCATCTCGCGGTCCGCGAGCGCGCTGACGAGCATCAAGAGTGTCGATTTCGGCAAATGGAAGTTCGTCACAAGCGCGTCGACGACCTTGAAACGGTAGCCCGGATAGATAAATATCTCCGTCCAGCCCGTTTTCGGTGTGATGGTGCCGTCTTCTTCCGCAGCCGACTCAAGCGTACGCACCGCCGTCGTACCGACCGCAATGACGCGACCGCCCGCCTCTTTTGTCTGACGGATCGCTTCTGCCGCATCAGCCGATACCGAATAATATTCTTTATGCATCACGTGTTCCAAGACATTCTCTACATTGACGGGACGGAAGGTACCGAGACCGACATGAAGCGTTACGAACGCAAGGCGAACGCCTTTTGCCTCCAATTTCGCAAGCATCTCTTTTGTAAAATGAAGGCCTGCCGTCGGTGCTGCCGCCGAGCCGTTTTCTTTCGCATATACCGTCTGATAACGCTCTTTGTCGGCTAATTTTTCTTTAATATACGGCGGAAGCGGTGTTTCACCGAGTCTGTCGAGCACTTCTTCGAAGATGCCCTGATAGCGGAATCGTACGATACGTCCGCCAAAATCAGTATTGTCTTCCACAACACAGCTGAGTTCATCACCGAACAATATCTCTTGTCCGATACGAGCTTTTTTGCCCGGCTTGACAAGCACTTCCCAACGGTCTCCGTCAAGACGTGTCAGAAGAAATACTTCTACTTTACCACCTGTCGGTTTGGCACCGATCAAGCGCGCAGGAATCACGCGTGTATTGTTAAATACCAGAAGATCACCTGCTTCTACATCATCGAGCAGGTCGTAAAAATGTGCGTGCGTCAATTCTCCCGTATCGATATCTACCTTTAACAGGCGAGAATGATCACGCGGTTCACAAGGGAATTGTGCAATTCGCTCTTCCGGCAAATCATAATCAAAATCCGATAATTTCATTTGTTAGCTCCACTACTTTATTTTCTTGATATCTGTTCCCGAATAATAATGCTTCAATATCTCTTTATAGTCCTTCTTTTTGTCGGCCATTGCTTTCGCGCCCCATTGAGACATACCGAGACCATGACCGAATCCATACCCTTTTATCGTAAAAGATCCGCTTTCTTTTTCCTCAAAGGTGCGTTTGTCGATATCAAACAACGTACTCTTCAAGCCGAGCATCGATCTCATATCGTTTCCGCTTACTTGAACAGAACCATTCTCTCCTACGATCGTCATCGTGCGTACACGACCCGATACACCGCGGTCGACAGCCTTAACGGGCTGTTTTTCCAGTTTTGACAACTTGATCTCGCGAATATCTCCGACAGATTTGCCGCGCGCTTTGAGCACGGATGCGAGCTTATCGAGCGTCACATTGACTTCCCACGGAGATTCGTTATAGTCGGGCACCCCGCGAAGATACGGTTCTCTTTTGCCCCAGACGTATTCGCTGTTTTCCGTATATCCACCACCGCTGGCATGGAACAAGCTGAGGATGGTCTTGCCTTTATACGTCAGATACTCACCTTTCGTAGCATCTACCGCTTGGTTCGTACGCGTATGTTCTTTCTGCTTTCCGCGATAGACTTGGCAATGCGTCGTTGCACAGACGTCATAGCCTTCCGATGCGTGCTTTTTCATATCATGCATTACATACGTTCTTGCCGCAACGGCTTGTGCTTTGAGCGCCTCCATCGGCCATGCGTATCCCATCTCGTTCGGCACGACACCGTACAGATAATCTTCCAGCATGACTTCGTTTACCGTCGTCAGCTTCGTCTTACCTTTACGGTGATCGATACATAAGTTCCCGCGATACGGCGTGCCGTCCAATTTGAGGATGCCTTTATTCGATTTTGAATTCACCACTATCGCGACTTTAAAAGCCGATATCTCTTTTCCGTTGATGGTGATGCCTTTTTTACCGATCGCAATGACTGCCTTTTGGTTGGCGCGCAGCTTCACATACGTACGCTTGCCTTTCTCGTCCGTTACGTTGAACGGTACATTGGCAGTGATCGTATGCTCCGTTTTGCTCGTCTCCAAACCAACTTGTACTGTCGGCGATTGCGTTGCCGCTTCGGATACACCGCCCGCAAGAAGCAGAAGGACTGCACCGACTCCGCATATTTTTTGCCAAATACATCTCTTACTCATGGCTCAACTCTGCTTTCCTTATTTTTGGGTATTCTTGGGCGGTTTCCAATAGCGTTCTTTTTCGCTGAAGATACAGCCGCAATAAGGCTGACGATACAGTTCCAGTGCAAGGCTGATATCAACGCCTTCTTGCCAACCTTCCCTGAAATCTTGATAGAAGAATTCGATCCCCTCTTCTCGCGCGACTTTCTCGCCCACAGCACGGATCAAGTCATGTTTCTGATACGGACTGACGAGAAGCGACGTCGTAAACGCATCGAATCCGTTTTCTTTGGCAACTTGCGCCGCCTTGCGAAGTCGTACTTCGTGGCACGAGACGCATCGTCCTTCGATATTGACCATAGCATTAGCCAAAAACATTTCGAGCTCATACGACTTGTCAACAATAAGCGGCAGCTTTACCTTTTCGGCAAACTCTCTTGCCGTAGCCAATCGTTTTTTAAATTCGCGATACGGATGGATATTGTGATTGTACGAATACCCCGTTACCGTATGACCTTGCTCCCTCAGTGTCTTGACAGGATAGCAGGCACACGGCCCGCAACACATATGTAATAAAATATTCATGATATCCTCACTCTTTTTCTGGCTCTTTCATCGGCACTCCCAAATGGCGATATGCCGCGGGCGATGCTACACGTCCGCGTGCCGTCCGATTGATAAGACCCAGCTGTAATAAGAACGGCTCGTAGACATCTTCCAGCGTAGCCGTCTCTTCGCTGATAGCCGCCGCAAGCGTATCGAGACCGACAGGCCCACCGCCGAATTTGTGAATGATCGTCTCAAGCACACGACGGTCGATCTTATCGAGCCCGATCTTATCGACCTCGAGCAGTGCCAACGCATAGTCGGCGATCTCATCGGTAATGATACCGTCTCCTTTGACTTGTGCAAAATCACGTACACGCTTCAACAGACGATTCGCGATACGAGGCGTCCCGCGCGAACGCTTGGCGATCTCATACGCACCGCGTTCTTCAATATCGATGTTCAATATCTCGGAAGCACGCTTGACGATACAAGCAAGCTCATCGTGATGATAATATTCCAATCGACAGATCACACCGAATCGGTCACGAAGCGGCGGTGCCAAAGCTCCCGCTCTCGTCGTTGCCCCAATAAGCGTGAACGGCTGAAGATCGAGACGAATAGAACGCGCACTCGGCCCTTTACCGATAACGATATCGAGCGCATAATCTTCCATCGCGGAATAGAGCACCTCTTCCACGTTACGTGACAGGCGGTGTATCTCATCGATAAACAGCACATCGCCTTCATTGAGATTCGTAAGGAGTGCCGCCAAGTCTCCCGCCCGCTCGATCGCAGGACCGCTCGTCACGCGGAAATTGACCCCCATCTCGTTTGCGATGATCGCGGCAAGCGTCGTCTTGCCAAGACCCGGAGGGCCGTAGAGAAGCACATGGTCGAGCGATTCTTTGCGTGCAAGTGCCGCTTGGATGAAGACTGTTAAATTTTCTTTGGCTTGGCGTTGTCCGATATACTCCGCCAATCGTTTCGGGCGCAGACTATACTGCCATTCGTCCATGACCTGATGACCGCCCTCGACAATTCTTTCCTCGTTCATCGCTTCTTACCCTTTCATAAACTCACGCAGAGCTTGTTTGATCAATACTTCTATCGGCTGTGACAAGTCAAGCCTTTTTACGACAGGCAACACTTCCGCCTGCGTATAACCGAGACCGACAAGTGCCTGGACGACTTCTGTCATTTCATCTGCCGACTCCACTGCAATATGTTCGTCAGACATCTCTTCCTCATCATCCGAAGAGAAATGCCCCAGCTTATCATGCAGCTCCACAATAATGCGTTCTGCCGTTTTTTTACCGATCCCGGGCAGTTTAACAAGCACAGATGTCTGTTTCTGACCGACCGCCTTACAAAACGCCTGCGGCTCGATCGCCGACAGAATACCGAGTGCGACCTTCGGCCCGATACCCGATATCCCTGTCAGCAGCATAAAGAGATCATACTCTTCCTGCGACAAAAATCCGTATAATGTCATCGCGTCTTCGCGTACACTCAAATACGTAAACAGTCTTGCCTGTTGACCTAGTTTCAACCGATTGCGCGTCAATGCAGAGATAAACACGCGATATCCCACACCGCCGACATTGACAAAACACGAATCGGCAAATGCATGACTGATCGTTCCTTCTACATATCCTATCATAATGTTCCTCCCCACATTCGGCTGTCCGCCGCGTGTGTCGTACAGATAGCCACCGCAAGCGCATCTGCCACATCGTCGGGATGCGGCGGTTTCGGCAGATTAAGAAGTCGTGTCACCATATAGATGACCTGCTCTTTCGTCGCCTTACCGTAACCGACAACAGACTGCTTGACCTGAAGTGGTGTGAATTCTCTGATCGGCACATCATTTTCCGCCGCCGTCAACAGGATCACACCGCGTGCCTGTCCGACCGATATCGCCGTTGTAACATTCTTGTTAAAAAACAATTGCTCTACGCCAATGATATCGGGCTTATAC
>JAFPBC010000013.1 GCA_017390595.1 Selenomonadales bacterium
CTACTGATTACAAGTCAGTTGCTCTACCAATTGAGCTATATCGGCATATCTAGGATACTTTTTTATTATATCGCATCCCGGCGATTTGTCAATACCTTTTTTCAACTTTTTTTGAAGTTGTTTTTATCGTGTACCGACATTTATAGATATTATCACATCTATCCGCTGTTGTAAAGAGGTTTTTTGAAGAAGTTTTGATTTATTTTTCACTTATCAATACTCTTCTCAGTCTTCGAAACAGTCATCGTCATATTCGCCGCGGTCGTAGCGCGGGTCGTCGTGATAGTCGCCGTATTCGTCATGGTCGAATTCGCAGTCATGATCTTCTTTGTAATATTTCTGCAGACCGTCTGTACCGCTCGCCCATACGTCTTGCGCCTGCTGTCCGAAAAAGGCATTATTATACGCCGATCCAGCTTCCTGCGCAGATGCCGCGTTGTTCATACCCATAAGACCTACCGCAATAAGAGCGCCCGCGAGCATTATGTTCATTTTTTTCATGCTATTCGCCCCTTTCGAGCCGTTTTTTTCATCGTATCATGTTTCGCATCTCTTGTCTATCGTTAACGCTGTCTGTATATACAAAAAAGACTGCCGCCCGACAGGCAGCAGTCTTATTTTAAAAGAAGAAGTAGTAATAGGATACGGCCGCCAAGAGGAAGCGGTAGTAGGCGAACGATGCCAAGGACGAGTTGTTGAGGAACTTAAGGAACCAGATGACGGATACGTACGCGAAGATGAACGCGGTGACGAATCCGACCGCGAACATGGCGATGTCGTCCATAGAGAGCTTGTCGTAGATCTTGAGGAAGTCATACGAGCAGGCTACGAACATGAGCGGCGCGGCGATGATGAAGGAGAAGTCTGCCGCGGCTTTACGAGAGAGTCCGAGGAGAAGGCCGCCCGCGATGGTGGAACCCGAGCGAGAGAAGCCCGGCCAGAGGGAGAGGACTTGGAAGATACCGACGAGCGTTGCTTCTTTGACGGTGAGCTGGTCGACGTCGGTGATGCGGGGCTCTTTCGATACTTTTTCGGCAAAGAGCATGAAGATACCGCCGACGATGAGTGCCATAATGACTGTCATCGGCGAGAATAAGTATTCTTTGATGGGCGAATGGAGAACGTATGCGATGCCCATGACAGGAATGATACCTGCGGCTACGTGCATCAAGGTAAGATGTTTACCGCCCGCTTTCGGTCGGAGCATGTTGAGATAGCGATCGCGATAGATGAAGAGGACGGAGAGGATAGCACCGAATTGGATGACGACTTCGAATACGGTGGCGACTTCGCCCGTGAATCCCATCATGGAGCCTGCGAGTATCATGTGTCCTGTCGAGGATACGGGAAGAAATTCGGTCGCGCCTTCGATGATACCGAGTATGATTGCTATGATATATTCATTCATAGATGTACCTCCATATAGTTTTGTCGTTTCTATTATACACAGTTTAAGCGGAAAGACAACGTTTTTCTTTTGCTGTCTGCAATAAAAAAGGAAGCGCTCGTTTGAGTGCTTCCTTCTGTTTTTATCAGTCACCGAAACAGATGCCGATGCTTTTTGCCGAACGAACGAGTTCGCCGTCCACAGGCACGAGTGCCGACTGTTTCGCTACTTCTTCGAGCGCGACTTCGATGACGGCATTATTTTGAAGCGCGACCATGATGTCTGTCTTGCCTGCAAGGAGTGCTTCGGTCGCAGTAACGCCGAATCTCGTTGCGAGCACGCGGTCGTATGCCGTCGGCGAACCGCCGCGCTGGAGATGCCCGAGCGTGGTGCATCGCGTTTCTACGTCGCAGAGTTCTGCGAGCTGTTCCGCAAGGATGTTGCCGATACCGCCGAGGCGGAGTTTTTCGGTGCCTTCTTTGCGTTCTACGCCGACCATTTCACCGCCGACAGGTGCTGCGCCTTCTGCGACGACGACGAGGCTGAATCTACTGCCTTTTTGCTGACGACGTGTGATCTTTTCTTGTACGGCACGAATGTCGTACGGGATCTCGGGGATGAGGATGCAGTCCGCACCGCCCGCGAGACCTGCATGGAGCGCGATCCAACCTGCGTAGCGGCCCATGACTTCGAGCACCATGACACGATGGTGCGATTCTGCCGTCGTGTGGAGACGGTCGAGTGCTTCCGTCGCGACGCCGACAGCCGTATCAAAACCGAAGGTACGTTCGGTGCAGGCGATGTCGTTGTCGATCGTTTTCGGCACGCAGACGACTTTGACGCCGAGCTGAGCGAATTCGCCGCCGATCTTGATGGTGCCGTCACCGCCGATGATGAGAAGCGCGTCGATCTCACGTTTTTTCAAGTTTTCGAGCACGACGCCCGACATATCTTTGTAGACGACGGTGCCGTCTTCTTCGACTACTTTGAAGTGGAACGGGTTGTCGCGGTTCGTCGTACCGAGGATGGTACCGCCGCGCGGCAAGATACCTGCCACGTCACTTAAGCCGAGAAACATCATTTCATTTTTTACAAGACCGCCAAAACCGTTTTTGACGCCCCATACGCTGACACCGCGAGAGATCGCTGTGCGCACGACCGCACGAAGGACTGCGTTGAGCCCCGGGCAATCGCCGCCGCCCGTCAAGACGGCAATATTACGAATCGTTGTCATTCCGATTCCTCCTTGCTGTATAAATAAGAGAAAAAACATCCCGAAACAGGATGTTTTTATCGTTCTGCTTTACGCTCTGCAATATGATACAAGCTTCTGTTAAGACCCGATAATCCTTGGTATACACCCGTCACATCCGTATCGTCTGCGCGGTTTTCCAGATATCGTTCCAATTTCCTCTTAACGCGCTGTAATGCATTGTCGATCGATTTAACGTGTCGTCCGAGTTCAACGGCAATTTCTTGATACGATTTGCCGTCGAGATACGACATGAGTACTTTCCACTCGAGATCGCTTAATATCTGTCCCATCTTCGCTTCGATGTCGATGAACTCTTCTCTGCTGATGACGAGTTCTTCGGGGTCGGATATCTTCGAGCCCGACAACACATCAAGGAGCGTTCTGTCCGAGTCTTCATCGTAGATCGGCTTGTTGAGCGATACGTACGAGTTGAGCGGAATATGTTTCTGTCTTGTTGCTGTTTTGATCGCCGTGATGATCTGTCTTTGTACGCACAGTTCGGCGAACGCACGGAACGAAGAGAGCTTATCCGCACGGAAGTCACGGATCGCCTTGTAGAGGCCGATCATGCCTTCTTGGATGATGTCTTCTCTGTCCGCACCGATCAGGAAGTACGAGCGCGCTTTTGCCCGTACGAAGTTGCGATATTTATGGATCAAGTAGTCAAGTGCCGCACTGTTGTCGTGCTCTTTGGCTTCGACTACGACTTCTTCATCGGTCATGCTTTCAAATCCACGATACAATTCATCTTGCTGTGAATTTTGTTTCATCGCACCGCCTCCTTCTGCTTCTTCGGTCATGTACTTTGTTTGACACGCACCGAATCCGAAGAAACCATGATGCCCGCCAACATATGGGGATATGTTGGTACATAGCAAATTATACGCTAGCGACCTCTTATCGTCAAGTATCACTTTCGGTTATTGCAGCGATTCCTTTTTTATCACTCATTTATCGTACATTTATCGCCTATTTTATTTCTGCCCGTCGGAGTTCTTCGAGTTTGGCGAGGATCTCGTCGGAAAGTCGCGCGGAAAGTTCGCTTCTGTCGCCCAAAGGACGCGCTTGGTACTTCCTGCGTCGTTCTTTTTTCGCCGCTTTGATCGTCTCGCGCCATTCGCGCGCGCTGATGCGGTATGCGCCCGCGCCCAAGATGACGGATTGTTCCATACCGTCGCTGGTGACGACGTATACGGTCTCGCCCTGCCTTACGAGCTGATAGGCTGTTCGTTCGATGTAGCAGTCTGCCGTTTCTTCTTCGCTCGTGAATACGACAGTCACGCCCGAGTTTTCTTCTACCGAGGAGATGGGTGCGGACGGTGCGTCGAATACGAGTATCGATTCACATTCGCGATACGCGCTGTAATCGGCTGTGACTGTGAGGAGCTCGTCGCGCGCCGCCGCCATATCATCGCCCCATTTATCAAGCGTACGCCATGCGTGGATGACGTTATAGCCGTCGATAAGAAGGTACGTTTTTTTCATTATTTGTTTCTCTGACGCTCTGCTTCATAGAGAAGGAGCGAGCAAGCGACGGATGCATTGAGCGAGTTGATGCGTCCGTGCATCGGGATCTTGACGAGGAAGTCGCATTGTTCTTTCGTCAGTCTGCCCATGCCTTTGCCTTCGCTCCCTACGATGAGAAGGAGCGGGCCCGTGAGGTTGGCATCGTAGAAGTTCTCCGCGCCGTCCATGTCGGCACCGACGACCCAGAAGCCTGCTTTTTTGAG
>JAFPBC010000014.1 GCA_017390595.1 Selenomonadales bacterium
GGTCTCGAAAAAGAAATTTTGACTGTCGACAATCATTGTGACGGTGTATATATGTACTTGCAGGCGCTCAAAGAAGGCCGTACAGAGTTGGCTGAGCAGATGCTCAAATTCATCTCGATGAACGGCGGCAACCGTAGTGGTATGGCATTTGCCGAAGTCGATCCGCTCGGCTATGTACATCCCGATCAGTTCACACAGCATCATACGTTCGGTAACGTTCGCGAACGCAAATTCGGTGATATTTGGACAGATATGACGCATCCGATCCTTGCAGGTCTCAAAGACCGCAAAAAACTTCTCAAAGGCCGCTGTGCAAAATGCAAATTCCTTCCGAATTGCAACGGTAACTTCCGTACACGTGCGGAAGCAACGACGGGTGACTTCTGGGAATCCGATCCTGCTTGCTATTTGACGGATGAAGAGATCGGCCTTTAATAAAATAATAGGAATGTGTGGGATAACAGTATGATTATTTCTTGGAATACAACGAATGCTTGCAACATGTATTGCGACCATTGCTATCGTGATGCAGGTTTCAAAGCAGAAGAAGAACTCAATACAGAAGAAGCGAAAACGCTTCTGGATCAGATCGCTAAAGCAGGCTTTAAGATCATGATCTTCAGTGGTGGCGAACCGCTCATGCGCCCCGATATCATTGAGCTCGTAGAGCACGCTGTGTCGGTTGGTCTTCGTCCTGTATTTGGTACGAACGGTACGCTTATCACAGAAGAAATGGCACATCGCTTGAAAAAAGCGGGTGCGATGGGGATGGGTATCTCACTCGACTCGCTTGATATCGAAAAACACAACAAGTTCCGTAAGTTCCCGAATGCGTGGGAAGGTGCTGTACAGGGTATGCGTAATTGCCGCAAAGCAGGCCTTCCGTTCCAGATCCATACGACGGTCATGGATTGGAATTCGCATGAACTCGAAGCGATCACGGACTTTGCCGTAGCAGAGGGTGCGGTTGCACATCACTTCTTCTTCCTCGTACCGACAGGCCGCGGTGCGAATATCGAAGAAGAGTCGCTTCGTGCAAAAGCATACGAAGATGTGCTTGAACGCATCATGAAAAAACAGCAGGAAGTTCCGATCGAGCTTAAACCGACTTGTGCACCGCAGTTCATGCGTATTGCCGCACAAATGGGAATGAAAATGCGCTTCGGTCGTGGTTGCCTTGCGGGTACTTCGTATTGTATCATCAGCCCGCGCGGCAAAGTACAGCCGTGTGCATATCTCAATATTCCGCTCGGAGACGTGCGTGAAACGCCGTTCGATGAGATCTGGAAAAATAACGAAGTCCTCAACGAACTTCGTACGCTCGACTACAAAGGCGGCTGCGGTACCTGCGAGTACAAACGTGCTTGCGGTGGTTGCCGTGCGCGTGCCGCATACTACCATGACGGTGACTACATGGCGGAAGAACCGTGGTGTCTCTATCATGGCAGAACAGGTGTCGAATAAGCTTGCATAATGAAGAGTTGTGCAGTATAATATAAATGAGTAGTGACGATGACCTTTTAGGAAGTCAGAACTTCTCATGAAAAGATGCTTTTCGGCATAACAAAGACAATTGAATCATAAGAATGACCGTGTTCTGAGTAAGAGGGTCTTGACCCGACGATAAAGGCATGAGATATGTTTGTATGTTATATCCTGATATAATGTGCGCTGATTCCCTATGCCTTATCGGTGTAGGGAATTTTTGTTTTGAAGAAGGTGAGAGATTGGAAACAAGAGTTGCTTTGTTGGGTATTATTATCGGCTCGGATACAGCCGTTAAAAAAGTCAATCAGGTGCTCCATGAATATCGAGAAGATATCGTAGGACGCATGGGACTTCCGTATCCGAAACAATCTGTTTCTATCATCAGTATCGTGCTCGATGCGCCGCAAGCGCGTATCAGTGCATTATCGGGGAAACTCGGTATGATCCCGAATGTTACTGCCAAAACGGTATATTCGAAAATGCCACAAGAAAAATAAACAGGAAAGAAGAGATCAGTATGTATAATCCGAAATCGAAAGTTGCAACGGAATTTATCCATCATGGAGAAATTTTAGAATCGATCGCGTATGCTAAGGAAAATAAAACGAATCGTGAGTTGATCGAATCGATCATCGCAAAAGCAAGAGAGTGCAAAGGTGTTACGCATCGTGAAGCGGCTGTGCTTCTTGAATGCGAACTCGATGATCTCAATCAAGAGATGTTTAAGCTGGCACGCGATATCAAACAAAAATTCTAC
>JAFPBC010000124.1 GCA_017390595.1 Selenomonadales bacterium
CGCATCGCGTCGTTGACATCAGATTCCGACAACTTGCCATGCCCGCGCAGTTTTTTGAACGTATTTTGTAATCGTTCGGCCAGACCTTCAAAAACCATCTTATCCCTCCTTAAAGTCATTCATCAAAGATCGGATCTTTCTTGCGATCTTTTCTTTTTGCGGCCACTCATCGAGTGCACTGACACATTCATCAAGCTCCTTGATAGATGCTTCGATGCGTGCATATCGCTCGATCAGCCCGAGACGCTCTTCATAACTCACCAAGAGTTGTTCCGAACGACGCAGGATATCGTGTACTGCTTGACGCGACACTTCAAACTCACCTGCGATCTCAGCCAGCGACCAATCTTCCAAATAATGAAGTTCCAAACATCGCCGTTGTTTATCGGTCAAAAGCGCACCGTAAAAATCGATCAGCGATGCAATTTTCAATACTTTATCCAGCATGTAAACCTCATCATACGAATGAATTTGCCTCACTCATAAGGCCACCTTATGCAGTATAATACAATACTTTTACAGTGTCAAGCCTTTTTCCTTGTCATTTTAAATTTTCTCGAAAAATTTTTTCTTGTCTCATAGAGCAAGACATTTTTTATTTAGCTCGATTCTTTTTCGCTTGCAAGAGCTTCTCTTGTTCCCGTTTGATCGTGCGATCAAGTGCGACTTTTTCCATTTTGCGGTCTTCGCTTCGTGAGCCGAGATGGACTAATCCGCCCGCCACGAACATGACGCCCAAGACGACGATACCAAACGTCGCGATCCATCCAATTGTAAAGGTCATAGCATTTCCCCCTATCTTTTTATCATACCATACTTACCGCGATAAATCCCACCATAAAGAAGAAAAGCCTGCTAAGATCAACAGGCTTTTCTCATCTTTTCAGCATCGTACCGGGACATATCTCGTCGGAAAGATAGTCTTTTGGGTCTGTCGATAATATCCGCTTTACACGGTATCCGTCAAGGCCCTCCCGACTGACAGACAGCGATATGCCTTGATATGAGATGACTTCTTCGGGGATCATCTCCTCTGCCTTCTCGTTCCACAATTCGGGGGCTACGATCGTCCACATCATTTATCGTCATCACCTTTTTTCTCAATGAGCGATTCGAGCTTACAAAGCGCGTCAGATAGTCCGCCTATCTCATCTATGAGACCGTATTTGACGCTGTCGCTTCCCGATACGGAGGTACCGATATCGCGTGACAGTTCGCCCGTTTTGAAGAGAAGCTCCTTCCACTTGCGTCCGTTGATATGGCTGTGATGCGTGACGAACTTGTTGACTCGTTCTTGCATCTTCTCCAGATAGTCAAACGAACTTTGCGCGCCGACGACAAGCCCCGTCAACCGTATCGGGTGTATCGTCATCGTCGCACTCTCGGCAATGAACGAATAGTCGGCAGATACGGCGATCGGTACGCCGATGCTGTGACCACCGCCGATCACGAGCGATACGGTCGGTTTCGACAAGCTGGCTATCATCTCGGCAATGGCAAGCCCCGCTTCGACATCGCCTCCTACTGTATTGATAAGGATAAGCAGACCTTCGATCTCTTTGTTCTGCTCGATGGCTACAAGCTGCGGCATGATATGCTCATACTTTGTCGTCTTGTTGTTCGGAGGAAGCACCATATGGCCTTCCACCTGTCCGATAATGGTCATCACATGGATACGCGAGGTCGACGTCGGCACCGATACCGCGCCAAAATTTTGTATCACTTGTCCCGTCTTTACTTCCTCTGCTTCTGTCGCCTCATCTTCAACTTCTCTGTTGTAAAACCAATCTTCTCGTTTCATCTTTCAACCACCTCGGCTCTAGTATGGACATCCGAAAAGATTTTCACACACAAAAAGCGTACGAAATAAATCGTACGCTTTTACTTATTATTATTTTTCTTGATGGAACAATGCTTCTACGAAATCTTTTGCAACGAACGGGCGAAGGTCGTTGACACCTTCCCCGACACCGATCCATTTGACAGGAATATCGAGTTCGGATTTGATCGCGATAACGACACCGCCTTTGGCAGTACCGTCGAGTTTCGTCAAGACAAGGCCTGTGATCTCGCTCGTCTGACCGAAAATTTTCGCCTGATTGAGTGCATTTTGGCCTGTCGTTGCATCGAGAATGAGAAGCGTCTCATGCGGTGCGCCTGCAATTTCTCGTTCGGATACACGTTTGATCTTCTTGAGCTCTTCCATCAGATTCGATTTCGTATGGAGACGACCTGCCGTGTCGATGATAAGAACATCGGCTTTTCTCGCTTTGGATGCCGCGATCGCATCAAACGTAACAGCCGCAGGATCAGAACCTTCCGTATGCTTGATAACGTCAACGCCGATACGCTGACCCCAGATCTCAAGCTGGTCGATCGCTGCCGCACGGAACGTATCCGCTGCTGCAAAGACGACTTTTTTACCCTGTTCACGGTAATAGTTACCGAGTTTTGCAATGGTCGTCGTTTTACCGACACCGTTGACACCGACTACCATGATAACGTGGAGCGGTCTTTCCAAGTACGATTCTTTTTCACCGACGGCGAACATCTCTGCGATCTTTTTCTGCAAGAACGGACGCAAATCGCTCGGTCCCGTGATCTCTTTTTTCTTGATACCTTTGCGGATCTCTTCCATGAGCGTTTCTGTCGTTTTGACGCCCATATCGGACGAGATCATGATCGCTTCAAGGTCGTCAAGCAAGTCATCATCAATTTTGGCATAGCCCATGATGACCTGTCCGATCTTCTCTGTAAACGATTTTCTCGTTTTTTCCAATCCTCGTTTTAATTTATCAAAAAAGCCCACTATATTGCTCCTCCTTTATTCTATATCCTGCATCTTGACCGATATGACACGCGATACGCCTGCATCTTCGTTCGTGACACCATGCATCACATCAGCCGCCCGCATCGTGACTTTTCGATGCGTAACGATAATAAACTGCGTTTCCTTCGCAAACTCCTTCAAGAACGATACAAACCGTTCCAGATTCGCTTCATCAAGCGGTGCGTCGATCTCGTCCACTACGGTAAACGGCATCGGTCGATACTTCAAAAACGCAAACAATAATGCGATAACGGTAAGCGCACGCTCCCCGCCCGATAACAAGACCATGTTCTGTTGTTTCTTACCGGGTGGCTGTGCGATGATCTCGATGCCTGTTGTCAGCATCTCACTGCGGTCCGTCAGCTCAAGACGCGCTTGTCCGCCGCCGAATATCCGTGCAAAGATCGTACGGAAATGTCCGTCTATCTCGTGGAATGCCTTGGCAAAATTTTTCTCCATGACGCGATCGATCTGTTCGATAACGTCTGTCAAATATGTTTTGGCTTCTAATAAGTCAGCCTGCTGTTTCTGCAGGAACGTAAATCTCTCTTCCAGTTCCTTATACTCTTCTATCGCATTCGGATTGATCGGCCCGAGTGCTTGTATCGCACGTTCGAGCTTACGAAGCATCGGCACCAATTCGACATCCGACAGCTGATTATCATAGCCTGCCACTTTCGCTTCCAGTTCAGCGAACGATGCGATACCGAGCGCATCCAAACTTTCTTGATTGCGCGCGCATTCGTATTGCTGTTTCGCATACTGCATCTCGATGCGATGGAGCTTATCACTCAGCTCGCCCAACTCTTTGCGATATCGTTTCATGACAGCATCATGATCTTCTATCTGTTTGAGCATCGTGAATCGCTCTTTCTGATGCGACTCTTTTTTCGCCGCCAAAACAGCGAGTTCATCTTGCTTTTCTTTCTGCTTTATCGCACAGTTTTCCTTCTCTGTCGTCTGCTCGTTGTTTTCTTTTCGCAAGTTTTCCAGTTCTGCGGATATTTCTTGCTTACGCAACTCTCCGTTTTGTATCTCGGTCGTGATACGAACGTCTTCCTGCTCTAAAAACTGCATTCTCTCATTCAGCGATGTCATGGCAACTTGGCATTGCAGTATTGCATTGTCGATATC
>JAFPBC010000125.1 GCA_017390595.1 Selenomonadales bacterium
AAATGCATAGGACACATGAGCGGCAGCGGCGTTACCATCCATAGTTTTCATATTTCATGCCATTAAATAATCCCCTCTCTTTATAACAACACAGTAAGGATTTTGTATATTATTCGATCCAGTCTCACCGCATAAGACGGCTTGACAGGCACACGAATAAATATACATCATACTTAACGTACATTATAACTATACACCGATTGTCCCAAAAAGTAAAGAGATAGACACATCTTCTCGCAAAAATTCTTTCGAAATCTCATCATCATTTGCTTATTCTATTTTCAATTTTCAGTTAATTTAAGATGTTTTTCGTTCTCTTTTTCACTTTCTCGGACGCTTTTCGTCCCGCAAGATACCATATTACCCCTATGGATGTCCCAATCGTATAATTATGTATCTTTTTTGTATATCTTTATCATTGTATACATACATCACACATCTACTCACCATTTTTTTCGAAATAAAAACCGCGTTCGATACAGAACGCGGTAGTTTGTCACATTATTTTCTTATGTTATCGTTTCATACGACGTACAGCAGCCACGAGCGGTACGATCAAGAGCACCGACACGACTGCTTCGGGGATCCCGTTCATCGTCGCAACACCGACGATAACGCTCAACACCACATCGGGATCGAGCGATTTTGCCGCGGCGTATTCTGCCGCATACAAGAAATACATCATCCCCAAGACGCCGATCGTATTCGTCAGCGAACCGACAAGTGCCCCCATACCGACACCGAGCGTCTCACTCTTTTTCGCGAACGCGCGATACGTCAGATAAGCCGTGATCGCGATCAAGATACGCGGCAGTACCGATACAAGCGGATTGATAAAAGCGAACGACAAAAGCGACGGTGCAGACAAGTTCTGAAAAATACTGAACAGGCCAAATATAAGTCCAATCGCCATACCAACGATCGGTCCTTCCAAGATAGCACCGATAATAACAGGCAGATGCATGATCGTTGCTTTCGTCGTCGGAAGCGGAATAAATCCATACCCCGTCAGACCAAGCACCATGCAGATACCCGATAACATCCCGATAATAACCAATTTTCTCAGTTTAGTGCGGTCGCGAGGTACCGCCTGTCGAGTTGGTCTATTGTTCGTTTTTGTTGCCATATAAAATTGTTTCCCCCTTACTCACATCTATTTTAATAGTATGCTGTGCATTCATATCATACTGCCCTGACCGTCATCTGTCAATTATTCCATGCAAAATCAGTCGAATAAGGTATATTCGGAAAACAAAAAAGAGCGCAAGAACACTTGCGCCCCACATCTTACTTAGTCAAATCGGGTCTTAACACCTTCGCACCGCGCAGATACACATGCTCTATCTCACGCTGCTTCTTATCCGTATTGATAAGGAGCAATACTCTGATACACTTCTCAAGCGCATCCTCAACATCCTGCTCCTGTGCACCAAAGAGCGGTACCGTCACCCATCCGAGCCTACGTGCCCCGACCGCAGGAAATCCCGCCGTCAAGTCATCCGTCGCACTGAAGATCGCCGCACCGACATCTTCTGTCTGAAATCCATTCTTCTCTTGCATCGCACTCAACAGCTCGACTACCGCCGCAATAATTTCTTCCTTATCATTGCGCTCTACCGTGATCGCGCCACGTACACCTTGCATCATACCGATCTCTCCTATCTATACTACCATACTACTATACTACAATTAAATAATATTCCCCACCACACACAAAAAGTCCTGTCTATATAGGTAAAAACTTTTCCCTTTCTCTACAATTTTCACCTATCCGATAGTTGCTATCACCATTTGACGAATCGGCTGTTCACGGATAAAATAAAATCAACATATACTTATCGCCAAAGGAGCACCGCCTATGTCCATCGCCCATCGTGTACGACACATCCGAAAAGCACTCAACATGACCCAAGAAGAATTCGGCTACCATCTCGGTACCAAACGCGAAGCCATCACCTCCGTCGAGATCGGACGCGTATCCCCGAGCGGCCTTATGATAACCGCCATCTGTGCCAAATTCAATATCAGCGAAGACTGGCTCCGCCACGGCACAGGCGAAATGTTCCTCCCGCCCACGCATGAAAAAGAACTCGTCAAATACCTCAGCAACCTTATCGAACGCCACGACCAAGACTTCGTCCGCCACTTCCTCACCGTCCTTACCAAACTCACCCCCGACGACTGGCACACACTCGAAAAAATATCTGCACTACTTCAAGCAGAACAAAAAGGAAGCAGTATCCGATAACGATACTGCTTCCTTTTTAGTTAATCTCACAATTTTTCTCATTTTGAACATACCGTTCAAGCCACTCGTATTTTTGTAGAACACTCTCATTATAGACATTATCTCGTTTCCCTTGTTCAACGAGTTTTTTCATTTTTCTTATTAAATAATCCTTTCCGTTACCAGTATTCGAAAGAATATCAATAAACCAAACCCCATCAAAATCCTGTTTTATCCCCCACCATTTCATGCCTTCTGCTCTCATCCAATTATACAACTCTTTACTTATGACAACGCGTGGAAAAATAGCAACCTTTCTTTCCAAATCATGTGCATCTACCAATGCTTTTCCCCAAATCATCCTTTCATCAACATACAGTTTTCCGATCGTAACTCCACCTCTAAAAAGCAACTCTTTTTCCAGTGCTGTTCCTAAAAATATGCTTACAAAAGAAATAAACTCCATGATTTTTATACATCTATGCATAGTCATTATTTCATATTTTTCAGGAATCTTCCGCACAAAGGCAATATTATCAGAAAAAACAACTATCCTTATATCATTAAAATATTCTTTATATACTTCATATGCCGTTCGTCTGGTATTCTCAAACACCTCTTTTATCTTTGCTAAAACCTCTTGGCTTCTGTCACTTCCCATTATTTTAGAAGCACCAAGCAAATCTAAGAATGCAACGATGTATCGTTTTTCTTCTAAGTCTTTCACTTTATTTCCCCTCCGTTAACTGCTGATACATCTTCATCAATTCTGCGACACATCCGCTTTCACTATTGAGCTTGCCCCAGAATCCGTATGCTTCCATAACGGCTCGGTCATTGGCACGATGCGCTCTGCGCAGCTCTATCAGTATCGTCCTTTACCTTATCAGTATAGCATATTTTGTCGGAAACAAAAAATCATCACAGAAAAAGAGTGAACAGAACGCTGTCTGTTCACTCTTTTTCTTATCTGTATTGTACCTTCGTAAAATCGGCTTCATCCCCTGTATGCGGCTTCATTTCTACGGCAGGAATACCAAGCGGCAGGATGCCGACGATGCGGTATTCGTCCGCGAGTTTGAGGAGCTGTCTGACGGCAGTCTCTGCATCGCGCCCATCTCCTGTCTTTCTGAGATGCACTTGGCACCAGCAGTTGCCGACACCAAGATCGGTCGCCATCAAGCTCATATATGAAAGCGCGATAGAGGAGTCTTCTATCCACGTATCGGCGTTCTTCTCGCTTGCGATAACGACGATGGCGGCACTACTATCTGCTATCATGGCAGAGCCGTATTCTTTTACCTCTGACATTTTTTTGAGCATCGCTTTATCTTGTACTACGATGAATTCGCACGGTTTACGATTCATACTGGTCGGTGCGATAAGACCTGCCTTCAATATCCGTTCCAACTTATCCGCAGGAATCGGTTCATCGGTATATTGTCTAACGCTTCTTCTCTTGAGCATAACATCGTTCAATTCCATTGATCATCCACCCTTTCATGTATCATACGCAATGATACGGACATCTCATCTGGAGACATTGGTTGTTTTTTTGTGTATGACCGCATAACGGTAGCGTACATTTCATTTCGATACCAAGTTCTTCTTTTACCAAAGAAACTGCTTCCAATATAGCGGTATAGGAGTTACGTTTGCAGCATCTCGGACCACCGATCGCTCCGATTTTCGAGAGTGCACGTGAGGTCATCGTATTGGCAAGACCCCACTCTCGCTCGGATAGTGGCGTAGCCTTCATAATGATGGAAACAAACATTCCCGTACTGATAGCCGCACCACATGCTCCCCAAAAGCCGCAAGTGCCGCCGGGAACTTTGGCACCTCGTCTCTGCATCTCGACCAAAGCAGGCATCAATTCTATGTCACCGCCCGCATTGTGATAAGCTGTAAGGAGTGCACTGCCGACAATGGTATGATGCTCGGGCCCATGCATATGACAAAACGGCAGCGCGACTAATTGTTCGAATATATCGATCGGATCGGCAGAATCCGTATTTAGGCACACATCTATGATCGTATCGACTCCCTTGGTATGACAGTCATTGCATACATAATGTCCTTCACCGCATTGCGTATTACTCAATTCGATCTTATGGCAGATAACACATTCCATCTGTTTTTCTCTGTCAAGATAGACAAGAGGAGCCTTACATATCAAACATTCTTCTTTCATGATATGTCTCCTTGCAATAAGGTAAATTGATTTTTATCGAACATAAGAAGTCCATCATCACGCATCTTGCCAAGTTCGTTCGACATGGCACTGCGATCCACGGCAAGGTAGTCGGCGAGCTGTTGACGGTTGAACGGTATGACAAACGTACCGCTGTTATGGCGTTTGGCTTCTTCCGATAAATAGGAGATGAGTTTTTCGCGCGTGGAGCGTTTCGCCATATGGCCGAGTTTTTGCATGAGCTTGCGATTTTTTTCGGAGATAGCAAAAAAGAGATTCTTGACGACCATCGCATGGAATCGACACGCAGACGAGCATACGGTCAATATCTTATTGACATCGAACAGTATAACGGTACTGTCTTTCGCCGCGACGATATCATGAAGGAGCGCACCACTGTCGGGTGCGGCATATGCTTCACCGAACATCTCTCCAACATCGACAATGTTGATGATACTGCGATTGCCCCAGTAATCATGTTTCTGAATATGGATACTGCCGTCCGCCACGATAGCGATACAGCTGAGATGCTCACCCTGCCGAAAAATGTGTTCGCCTTTTTTATACGTAACGCATTTTGCCTGCAGACATCCGAGCATCGCAAAGATATCATCTTCTCCCACACCTGCGAATAGTTGCGTCTGTTTGAGCATTTTTAAATATTTTTTCACAAAAATCCTCTTTCCGTTGTAAATACAACCGATTTGTTTTATTTAATATAATATGATTAAGACACAAAGTCAATGGATGCCACAACAAAATGTTCAAAGGCATCCGTCCTCAAAAAGCCGACGAGGCGGACAGCTCATACCGTCTCGTCAGCAATCTCCAAGGAGGTATTGATATGATAAGAAAGATCATAAAGATCGATGAAGCAAAATGCAACGGTTGCGGCGCGTGTGCGATCGCCTGCCACGAAGGTGCGATCGAGATGATAGACGGCAAAGCGAAACTGACTCGCGAGAATTATTG
>JAFPBC010000015.1 GCA_017390595.1 Selenomonadales bacterium
CCAATTCCGCCACAACCGCATGATACAATATAGAATTTTTTTGGTGCGGCCGAGTGGATTTGAACCACCACGAGGTAACCTCACTAGTGCCTGAAACTAGCGCGTCTGCCGTTCCGCCACGACCGCATGTTGGAGCGGGTGATGGGAATCGAACCCACGTGACTAGCTTGGAAGGCTAGGGCTCTACCATTGAGCTACACCCGCACAGATGCCATTATCAAATGAAAATGGCGACCCGGATGGGACTCGAACCCACGACCTCCGCCGTGACAGGGCGGCATTCTAACCAACTAAACTACCGGGCCGTTCGGTTTTGTTTGGTGGGCGATGACAGGATCGAACTGCCGACATTCTGCTTGTAAGGCAGACGCTCTCCCAGCTGAGCTAATCGCCCATCACGCCTATTCGTTCCGCACACCTTGTTTCGTTTTGCAGAGCCTGAGCTTTCACTTACGAAATTCGGTTTAGCTTGCGAGTTCGGCATTATAGGTAACTGAATCCGTGTTCGCTTCATATCCCGAAGGTATATCTTTACGAAGTAAGAATCAGAGAAGGTTCCGCATCTGTTCGTTTCTCGTGCGTGTTCGATGTCGAACTGCGGATATATCCAATCGGAAGTCTCCGTTATTGGCAAATGGTGACGCGTATGGGATTCGAACCCATGTAGCCGCCGTGAAAGGGCGGTGTCTTAACCGCTTGACCAACGCGCCATGGTGGTGATCCACCCGCGACTCGAACGCGGGACACCCTGATTAAAAGTCAGGTGCTCTACCGACTGAGCTAGTGGATCATGTAGCTCTCAAGAGCAACAATAGGAGTATATCAAACGACTATGTGCTTTGTCAACAATTTTTTTGGCAAAAAATACGATTTTCTATCTTTTTTTCTAAGAAAATTGCAATCGAGGCCGTAACGAGCTGCCCAAAGCCCATCATAAAGAGGATGGTATGCGTCATTTGCGGCGGCAGGTCGGCGATCGAAACGATGCCCCAGCTCATCAGATAGAGCGCGCCCGCCTTACAGCACGGTGCGAGCCATACTTTGATCTGCCTTTGATACCGCGAGGCGATGATGACGAAGATGATATTGGCGACGGCGATGGCAGGACAAAATACGAAGAGCGGCAGCTGACCTTGAAAAAAGGCGGTGACGGGAAGTGCGACCGAGGCTAAGACGGCGCCTTTCATCCCGACGCGATGCACGAGGAGAAGGAGCATCAGATTGATGCCTGTCCCGATGATGAACATGGAGACGAGCGGCGGCAAGGGCAAGATGAAGCGCAGGCTCTGGATGCAGAGCGCGACTGCCAACAGGAGCGCGCCCTGCGCTACGATGCGGGTGTCGGTCACGGTCGGTCTCCTTCGCTATCATACGGACGCGCGTCCAGTGTCTTGCCGTCTGCCGATACGCCGATAGCAGTCGGCTCTCCCTCTCGTTCAACGACGAGGACGCTTCCTTTGTCCGTCACCGCGACAGAAGCACTGCCGCATGGCGGAATGTGGTGCGCTACGGCTTCCAGTTCGCTCGCGTCACGCGGCAGGACGATGCCCATCGCGCGATGGATGTCGCCTATCATGCCGTCGCTGTCTTCACTGTTTTTGAGCCCGTGATAGCCGTACGGGGCTCCGATATACGCATCTGCCAGTTTTTCGATCTCGTTCGGTCCGTAATCAAGATGGCCGACTATGTAGCTGTCCGATCTTTTTATCTTCGTTTCGACGTCAACGAGTTTGCCGTGATTGCCGCGCATCGGAAGCTTGACCTTATATTCGTCTTCTTTTTCGCTGACGAGAGGCAGTTTTGTCCCCATCTGCGCATAGACGGTCTCTCCCTCATGCGCGATGCGTTCTCCGCGCGATATGACGGTGACGAATTCCGTCGGCGCATGGTACGAACGCCAGTCACCTTTTTTCGCAACGGCGATATCACCGACAAAGACCCAACCGCACATCGTCTGTCCCTGCACGAAGTAATATCGGCTGTCTTGGCTGATATGAAGCAGTCTGACCGTTTCGCACGGGTCGAGCGCACCTACTTGGAGGAGGTCATGCTCTGTGTCGTCTGCCGAAGGGAACAGACCGCCTCCCATCGGCATATTCCTTACATTGGCGCGACGTACGGCCACACCGTAGCCGACTTCCTGCGTCATGCCGATGGGGCTGAGGTTCACATTATCGAGGAGCTTTTGTCTGTCTTCTTCGGTCATGAGCTTACCGCGACTGTACAAGTCTGTTTGCGGAAGCGTGTACGATGCGATGTATTCACGCAGCCATTGTCCGTCCTCTTCGTCCGCGAGCTGCGCGATATCGACGACGGAGGCACAGTGAGTACGCACGAGTTCGTTCATCTCTTGGATGACTGTCGGCTGTGTTACCGCGCTCACGTCGATGGTCGGCTCGCTCGCTTCTGCGGCAGAGACCGTAAGGATGAGCGAGCAGAGGATGGCTCCGATGAGTTTCTTATTTCGTTTATGCTGCATATAGCGCACTCCTTTCATATATCAAAAAACGCTGTTTTATTCCCATATCTTGATGAGGTCTATCGTTTGGTCACGTGCGGGACCGACCGATACGATGCCTATTTTGACACGCGATATTTCGCTGATGCGCGCAAGGTATCGTTTGGCATTGTCGGGAAGATCGTCGTAGGCGCGGATACACGAGATATCCGTAAGCCACCCGTCCATTTCTTCGTAGACGGGTTCGACTTCGCCGAGCGTATTGAGGTCGGCAGGATATTCATCGAGCAGTTTTCCGCGATGGCGATACGCGACGCACAGCTTCAGTTTTGTCAGCTTGGATAGGATATCGAGCCTTGTGACGGCCAGATAGTCGAGACCGTTCACACAGACCGCGTATCGAAGGACACAGGCATCGAGCCAACCGCAGCGACGCGCGCGTCCCGTTACGGTGCCGTATTCATGTCCTTCTCTGCGGATCGTCTCGCCGATGTTTCCCGTCAGCTCCGAGGGGAAC
>JAFPBC010000126.1 GCA_017390595.1 Selenomonadales bacterium
CGTCCACCCCACTATATTTGCTTTCCATGCTGAATGTGGGATGGTTAGGTTTTTTATATGTGTCGGGAAAGTGACCGTTCTTTCCTCTTATTCCAGAAGCAAACGCTCCCTGCATATCGTAGTCAATGGTGTTTCGTTGATGACTTGGCAGAGAATTGAACCATTTTTCATATAACCCTAAATCTGTTTTATTTAGCGGTGTATTGTATTGTTTTGAGTAGTCGCTCATAGTGCATCACCTATGCCATTCCGCTTGCTATCGCCTGCTGAAGAGCGGTCATGATAGCCGTATCCTGCGATACATCGTACTCATTCTCGTTGAGTGCCAGAATGACAGCCGAACGAAGGATGACATCGTTTACACCGTCATGTTCAAACGGCATATCGTCCTCTATCGTTACATTGGCAGGTGTTGTGAAGTAGCGGAAACGCACCACATTGTAGGCATCGTCCACGATCTCCACACGACCGTTTGTCATTCGGATTGGATAATTGCCTGCAGGTTTCATGAAGTTATCGGGGAGAGTATCACCGTTTCTCACCTTTGCTTCACGAAGAAGCATAGGCCATGAAGATGATACCAACAGCGATGATACCTGTTGTATCGCCGTGTTGAGAAACTCCACACACTTTTCATCCGAATATTCTTCGGAAATATCATGTCCTGCTTCTCGGATTCGTTTTACCGCCTCCGATACTGTTATCATTGCCATCGCCTGCACCTCCTAACATATGAACGGCATACGCTGTTTCACGTTACTGTATCTTCTCGCAGGTACGATTCTGTCTGCCAGTTTCGATATTTCGCCCATCATGACATCCGTATCAGCACTATTCTGAAGGATCATGCACGACACCTTAACGATAATGTCGATGAATGCGTTCGGGAGGTCGATCTCGTCCGTCTCCGCATCGTTTATCTGAGCAATCTCCGTCCGATACGCAAGGTTAAAATCCGTACCGCAGTATATTTTGCCTGCGAACACCTTATAGCCACCGAGCGACTGGAGCTTGTGTTTGTCCATATCCTCACCTGCGGTAACAGGCGACAGATGATAGCCGTCTCTCGCTCGGATAACACTTACAAGCGATACGAAATCTTCGGGAAGCTCCGCACCGTCTGTCGAGAATACGATGCCCATCTCGTCCTGCCGATACTTCTTGACACGTTCTAAAAAATCGCTGTTCTTCAGCGCATAATTCATGTTTAAATAGCGAATGCACTCGTTCATCGCATCGAGTACATCATAGTCCGAGAATTGTACTTCGTTGTTGTCTTTTACCTTATTGCGAATAAGGCGCAGTATTTTCTTTGCCTTTATCATAAACTGCACCCCTGTACATACTTTTTAGGAGTGACTACGGCAAAGGCAGGATTCATTTCAAAAAATTTCTTTACACGGTCGTGATACCGCTTTTTGTCGCCCTCATGTTTTGCCCTTTGAGCATCGATGAGCCACGGGTCTAACTGCCACATGACAGGAGGGATATATCCCATCATCACGCACTCGGAGTTTTTGTCGCCGAATCTGCCACCGCCACGTTCGGTCATCGCTTGTGCCGCTCTGATCTCAGCGGACACATCAACTGTGTTACGCAGCGTGACTTTATCGCCGTCTATTTTTAACTTTTGGTCGATAAGCATTTGTCCGCCTCCTAATAAAAAGGAGGCGAGTTTCCTCGCCCCCATTTTACTCTGTCTTATTTGCGTTTTACGTTGATGATCGATGCGGATGCTTTCGGCTGAACACCTTTAAGACCAAGCCAACCTTCCATGACGAACTCGCTGTAAGAACCTTTTTTCGGCAAGTCTTTGACTTGATGGCTTCTGTCGAACCATTTCTTTTCCCAATAGTTGAGATCGAGGAAGTCGATTCTGTTGTCCGGATACATA
>JAFPBC010000016.1 GCA_017390595.1 Selenomonadales bacterium
GATATGCCGAGGTGGATGGATGCGAAGTAGATGAGCAGGTCGTGTGCCGCGATCTCGATCTGCGGATTCAAGATGATATTTTTTTCTTTGAATGTCTTTTCAAGAAAATGACGCGATGACGAATTTTTCTCGAGAAGGATAAGGGGAAGGTCTGCTACTTCGTTCCATGAATAGGAATCCTTTCCCACAAAATCGGGACCGCAGACGAAGGTGTCGTTGATCTCAAAACATGGTTCTATCACGAGCTCGTCATCTGCCAGCGGCATATTGACGAAGGCAAGATCGGCTTTTCCTTCTTTGACGAATGAGAGCATCTGAGAAGAATACGAATTGGCCATCTCTATTTTGATATCGGGATATAGGGTATGGAATTTTTCCAGATATTTCAGAAGGAAACGACTCGTTATCGTGTCGGATGCCGCGATCTTCAGTTCACCCGATTCAAGATGGCGAAGTCGTTCCAGTTGGCTTTCGGCTTGCTCTATCGAGGTGATCGCATGTTCGACTTTTGCAAAAAGGATCTTTCCTTCGTTTGTGAGGGATACGCCTTTTCTCGTCCGAACGAAGAGTTGGACACGCAGGTCGTGCTCAAGCTGTTGGATACATTGAGAAATGGCAGATTGTGAAATATATAGGTGTTGGGCTGCTGTTGAGAATGAGCGAAACCGCGCTGTTTCATAAAAAACGCGGTAGTAATCAAATTTTGTTTTCATATAAGCACTCCTTATAACCGCCATGAGTATTATTTAGTTTACTTATATCTCTATCTGTATTATGATAGGAATAGAAGAATAAGTCAATAGACGGAGGGGAACATTATGGGCAGAGTATTTGGTACAGTTTCGATGGGGCTTCGCGCACCGATCATCCGCCAGGGAGACAACTTGACAGAGATCGTAGCGAACACCGTCGTTGAAGCTATGAATGTAGAAGGTCTCGTTCCGAGAGATCGAGATGTAGTGTGCATGACAGAAGCTATCGTAGCTCGCGCACAAGGCAACTATGCCAGCGTTGATAACATCGCTGCTGATGTGCGTAATAAATTCGGAGGCGAGACTGTCGGTGTTATTTTCCCGATCCTCAGCCGTAACCGTTTTGCTATCTGCTTGCGCGGTATCGCAAAAGGCTGCAAAAAAGTCGTGTTGATGCTCAACTATCCTTCCGATGAAGTCGGCAACCATCTCGTTGATTACGACCTCTTGGACGAAAAAGGCATCAATCCGTATACTGATGTATTGACCGAAAAACAGTGGAGAGAATTGTTCGGTTCTCTCAAACACACCTTCACAGGTGTTGACTACATCGAATACTATGCTAATCTTATCCGCGAATGCGGCGCGGAAGTTGAAGTCATCTTCGCAAATGACTGCCGTGCTATCCTTCCGTATACGAAAAACGTACTCAACTGCGACATCCATACTCGCGTACGTACGAAACGCCTCTTGACAAACGCAGGCGCAGAAAAAGTATTCGGTCTTGATGAGATCTTGACAGAGTCCATCGACGGCAGCGGCTGGAACGCTCGCTACGGACTTCTCGGTTCCAACAAAGCGACCGAAGACACGGTAAAACTCTTCCCGAGAGAAGAATGCCAGCAGTTGGTAGAAGATATCCAGGCAAAACTTCTCGAAGTAACGGGCAAACATATCGAAGTCATGATCTACGGTGACGGCGCGTTCAAAGACCCGATCGGCAAGATCTGGGAACTCGCCGATCCTGTCGTATCGCCTGCATATACGCCGGGCTTGGAAGGCACACCGAACGAACTCAAATTGAAATATCTCGCAGACAATGATTTCTCTGCACTTTCGGGCAAAGAACTCCAAGAAGCGATCAAAAGCAAGATCATGCAAAAAGACGGCTCTTCGCTCGTAGGAGATATGGTATCTCAGGGCACGACGCCGCGCAGACTTACAGACCTTATCGGTTCCCTTTGCGACTTGACGTCCGGTTCGGGTGACAAAGGAACTCCGATCGTATATATCCA
>JAFPBC010000127.1 GCA_017390595.1 Selenomonadales bacterium
TCGTGCTGCCCGGGTTGGGTGAAGTTCTGTGAGTATTATTACCCCGACCTTATTCCGATGCTGTCGTCGTGCAAGTCTCCGATGCAGATGGGCAGTGCGATGATCAAGTCGTATTACGCAGAGAAGAGAGGGCTCGATCCGAAGAAGATCTTCAGCGTGGCTATCATGCCGTGTACGGCGAAGAAGTTCGAGGCTGTTCGCCCCGAGTTCAGCGAGACGGTAGGCGATATGCCCGATACGGATGCAGTCCTTACGACGCGCGAGCTTGCGCTTCTCCTTAAAATGCGCGGTATTGATTTTGATGCGCTCGATGAGAACGGTACGTATGATTCGCTCCTTGGCGAAAGTACGGGTGCAGGCAATATTTTCGGTGCGACGGGCGGTGTTATGGAAGCCGCTATCCGTACCGGTTACTATTACATGACGGGGTCGAATCCGCCCGAGGCGCTTCTTAACTGGACGCCTGTTCGTGGTCTCGACGGTGTGAAAGAAGCGGTGGCATCGGTTCCGGGTGTCGGCAATATCCGCGTGGCAGTCTGCCACGGTACACGTGCGACGAGAAAGATATTAGATGAGGTCAGAGCGGGCAAGGTACGCTGGGATTTCATCGAAGTCATGGCATGCCCCGGTGGCTGCGTGGCGGGCGGTGGTCAGCCGCGTACGGCTCTTCCGCCGAATGATGATATCCGTACGATCCGCGCGCAGGGATTGTATCACTATGATGCGAAGATCGCGAAAAAACGTTTGAGCCACGAAAACCAAGAGATCAAGGATATGTATAGTCTCTATCTGGGTGAGCCGCTCGGTGAAAAGGCGCACCATCTGTTACATACGCATTATGAAGACAGAAGTTCGCATTTGACACCCAAAAAACCTGACAGCGCGCTTTGGGGGGATCGTAAATGAGTAAAGGAAACGGCGTATTGGTCGACTTGACGCGCTGCATCGGCTGCGGCAGCTGTACGGTCGCCTGCAAAATGTGGAATAAGCTGGAATTCCAAGAAGATCACCCTGCGACGGGTGAACATACAAAGTTAAAAGATCATAACTGGACGGTGCTTGAGACGCGCAAGACAGAGATGGAAGATGGGTCTCCTATCTGGCGTTATGTGAAGCGTCAATGTATGCATTGTCTCGATCCCGCGTGCGCATCGGTATGTTTTTCGAGAGCGATCGAGCGTCGCGAGGACGGGGCTGTCGTCTACTATCCCGATCTTTGTGTCGGTTGTCGTTACTGTATGGTAGCGTGTCCGTTCGATGTGGCAAAATACGAATGGGAAAGTCCGTTCCCTGCCGTTATGAAATGTCAGTTCTGCAGTTCTCGTTTGGAGAATCATGAAGTGCCTGCGTGCATCTCGGTCTGTCCGACGCACGTGATGGAGTTCGGCAGACGCGATAAGCTCCTTGAAAAGGCTAAGGCACGTATCGCGGCAGAGCCGAATAAATATGTACCGCATATCTACGGCGCGGAAGAAGTCGGCGGTACGAGCTGGATGTATATCTCGGATGTTCCGTTCGATAAGCTCGGTTTCAATACGGAGCTCGGTACGACGACAGCTACGAAGTATTCGAACAGCTGGATGAAAAAAGTGCCGTATATCGCGATCGGTTGGGCGGCGCTCGCGACTGCGATATCGGTCTATACGAAACGTCGTTCTGAAAATGAAAAGAAAAAAAGAGAAGAAAAGCGGGTAGCCAAGTCGGAAGAAAAGGCAGGTGAGCGTAATGATCAATAGTGGTTCGGAGAAAGTCTTTCGTATCATGGGACTGCAGTTTACCGTAACACCGACACACGGTGTGTTGACGGTATTGACGCTCATCGGTGTCGCTTGTATGCTCGTCCGTTTCTTCACGGGCTTCGGTCTGGTGACGAACCTGTCCGATGAGTGGCCGTGGGGTCTGTGGATCGGGTTCGACGTTATGACAGGCGTTGCGCTCGCGGGCGGTGGTTACGGTATGGCGATCATCGCGCATATCTTCCATAAAAAGAAATACAATTCGGTCGTACGCGGTGCGCTCCTGACATCGCTTCTCGGCTATATCCTCGTTATGGCGGGGCTCCTTCTTGATATCGGACGTTGGTACAATTGTTGGGTACCGTTCGTATCGTGGGGCACATCGTCTGTATTGTTCGAAATTTTGTGGTGCTTGTCGCTCTATACGACGGTGCAGGTGCTTGAGATGGGTGAGATCGTGACGGAGAGATTCGGTCAGCGATTCCACAACGCGATCAAGAAGATCATGCCTGTGCTCCTTATCCTCGGGGTCATCTTCCCCGTGCTTCATCAGTCGTCTTTGGGGGCACTCTTCCTCATTGCGGAAACGAAGATGTATCCGCTCTACTGGAGTGAATATATTCCGATATTCTATCTCATGTCGTCGTTCTTCGTCGGCCCTGCCGTTATCTGTGTCGAGTCGTCTTTGGCGCGCCGTTTCTACGGTCATCAGATACGTATCAATACGATACACGGTCTCGCGGTCATCGGTACGCGCGCGATGGTCATCTACTTCCTGTTGAAATGGTACGATCTCTATGAACGCGGCCTTATCGACATGGCGTTCAGCGGCACGTGGGAAGCGAACGTATTCCTTACGGAGATGCTCATCGGTATCCTCATTCCGATCGTTATCGTGTACTCGCGCTGGGGTCAAACGAGAGGCGGTCTTATCACGTATGGTTTCTTGACGAGCCTCGGGCTTGTCATCAACCGTCTCGCGACCGTATTCGTCGGCTTGTCGCCGGGTCGCGACATGACGTATTTCCCGTCTGTATGGGAGCTTCTCGTAACGCTCGGTCTCTTGTCGGCAGGCTGTCTTTTGTACAGCTTTATCGTAGAGAATCTCAACATTTTCGGCAAGAATCACAACGAAAAATTGAAACGCATGAGCAGAATGTTGATGCGTGTGCCGAAAGGCAAAGCGAGCTGATAATTTGTGTGGCAGATGTATGGTCTGCCACACTTTTTTTATACTAAAAAGGCTTACTTCTTTGACTTATTCGCTAGATTCTGGTAAAATTCTATAATAGGTATATCTGTGATTAAAATGCAGACAACGACTCAACAAGGAGTGATATTGAGTGTTTAAATTTATAAAAAAATTGCTTATGGGTGACGATGATGCAAGCAAGGTAAAAGCCCTTCGCAAATATGTCGACAAGATCAATGCATTGGAACCGTCGGTGCAGAACCTCAGTGATGCGAACCTCAGAGAAAAAACGCAGGAGTTCAAAGACCGTTTAGCCAATGGCGAAACGCTCGACGATATCTTGCCGGAAGCATTCGCTGTCGTCAGAGAGGCATCGCGCCGCGTGCTTGGTATGCGCCACTTCGACGTACAGCTCATCGGTGGTATGGTGCTCCATCAAGGTAAGATCGCGGAGATGCGTACAGGCGAAGGCAAAACGCTCGTAGCGACGCTTCCGTCGTACCTCAATGCCTTGACGGGCAAAGGCGTACACATCGTTACGGTCAACGATTACTTGGCAAAACGTGACAGCGAGTGGATGGGCAAGCTCTACAACTTCCTCGGCTTGTCGGTAGGTCTTATCGCACACGGTCTTGATTTTATGGAACGTAAACGTGCTTATGCCGCAGACATCACGTACGGTACGAACAACGAATTCGGTTTCGACTATCTTCGTGACAACATGGTCACATATCCCGAACAGATGGTACAGCGCAAGCTCAACTATGCCATCGTCGACGAGGTAGACAGTATCTTGGTCGACGAAGCAAGAACGCCGCTCATCATCTCGGGCCCGGGCGAAAAATCGACCGACCTTTATTACGTTATGGCCAAAGCCGTAGCTCCGCTCAAAGAAGGCGAAGACTACACGCTCGATGAAAAAACGAAAGCCGTTATGCCGACCGAAGCGGGTATCAACAAGGTCGAAGAAACCTTGGGTCTCAAGAACCTCTACTCGGCAGCGAACATCGATATGTCGCATCAGTTCACGCAGGCCCTCAAAGCCAAAGCTATCATGAAACGCGACAAAGACTACGTCGTCCGCGAAGGCCAAGTCGTCATCGTAGACGAATTCA
>JAFPBC010000128.1 GCA_017390595.1 Selenomonadales bacterium
AAAATGTCCGTTCAAAGCGATTGAAAAAGGTTAACGAAAGATTCGTAGAGAGGGAGTGAACTGTGTGGAAATGGTGAATATAACGATTAACGGTCGTAGTGTTCAAGTTGATAAAAAAATGTCGCTTCTCGAAGCGATCCGCTCGCAGGGTATCAAAGTCCCGACACTTTGCTATCATCCGGACTTGCGTCCCGACGGAAGTTGCCGTCTGTGTGTCGTAGAGGTCAAGGGCGTTCGTTCGCTCGTAGCATCGTGCGTATATCCTGTCAGCGAAGGCATGGAAGTATGGACGAATACAAAACGTGTTCTTGATGCACGCAAAACTGTCGTTGAACTTTTGCTTGCGAACCATCCGCAAGATTGCTTGACTTGTGCTCGCAATATGAATTGTGAACTTCAGCGTGTTGCCAACGAACTCGGCGTTCGCGAAATTCGTGTAGAAGGCGAAAAAAGCGAAGCGCTTCCCGACTTGGCGAATCCGTCGCTTATGCGCGATCCAAACAAATGTATCAAATGCGGTCGTTGCGTAAGAATGTGCGGCGAAGTACAGAGCGTCAATGCACTCGGCTTTGCAAATCGCGGTTTCGAAACGACTGTCGTCCCTGCCTTCAACATGGGACTTGATAAAATGGCTTGTACGTACTGCGGACAATGTGCAAAAGTTTGTCCGACAGGTGCGATCATTCCGAAAGATGATACACAGCACGTATGGAGAGCGATCAACAACCCCGATCTTCATGTTGTCGTTCAGACAGCTCCGGCTGTTCGCGTTGCACTCGGTGATGCACTCGGACTTCCGGCAGGCTCCATCGTAACAGGCAAAATGGTAGCGGCACTTCGTCGCATCGGTTTTGATAAAGTCTTCGATACAGACTTCGCGGCTGACGTAACGATCATGGAAGAAGGAACAGAGTTCCTCAACCGCCTCCGTAACGGCGGAACACTTCCGCTCATCACATCCTGTAGCCCGGGTTGGATCAATTTTGCAGAACTTTTCTACAGTGACCTTCTCGATCATCTCTCGACGACCAAATCGCCGCAGCAGATATTCGGCGCGCTCGTAAAAAGCTTCTATGCAGAAAAAATGGAACTTGAACCGAGCCGGATCTACTCGGTATCCATCATGCCGTGTACAGCGAAAAAAGCAGAAGCATCTCGCCCCGACATCAATGCAGGCGATATCCGCGATGTAGACTGCGTACTTACAACAGCTGAACTTGCGGCAATGATCAAACAAGCAGGTATTGACTTTGAAAACTTGCCTGAAGAAGAATTCGACAGTCCGCTCGGCGAATCGACTGGTGCGGCAGTCATCTTCGGTGTAACGGGCGGTGTTATGGAAGCGGCTCTTCGTACAGTCGTTACCCAGATCACGGGTAAACAGCTCGAAAAATTGGAATTCACGGAAGTTCGCGGTATGGAAGGCATCAAAGAAGCGGCCCTTCAGATCAACGACCTTACCGTAAAAGTGGCAGTTGCCAGCGGTCTTGGCAATGCGCGTAAATTGATGGACAAACTTCGTGCGGGCGAACTTGACTATCACTTCATCGAGATCATGGCTTGCCCGGGCGGCTGCATCGGTGGCGGCGGTCAGCCGAAAGAAGCAAAACCATCGGCAGTGCGCCAAGCACGCGGACAGGGCTTGTATACGATCGACGATACATCTGCGATCCGCAGCTCGCATGAAAATCCCGACGTACAGACGCTCTACAAAGAATGGCTCGGCGAGCCGAACGGTGCCAAAGCACATCATCTCTTACATACGCATTATCATAAACAAAATCGTATCTAAGAAGAATAAAAACGGGAGATTCCTAATGGGAATCTCCCGTTTTCTTTTTATTTATAAGACAAAATATATAAAAGCAACATTTATATAAAGAAATAATTACTTCTCAAAAATCGTTGACGCTTATGCTAAAATAATTTATAATTATTCCTAGTATGAAAGAAAGGGGCTAACTGTTTTTGAGAAGCAAAGTTACAATATCAAAGGCTACCATTGACCGTCTGCCACTTTATTTTCGTACACTTCGTATGAGTCAAGAAGCCGGAAAAGAGATCATATCGTCCGAAGAACTCGGTAAAACACTCGACGTAACGCCCGAACAGATACGCAAAGACCTTGCATCGTTCGGTCAGTTCGGCAAAAAAGGGGTAGGTTACTTCGTCAGAGAATTGACGCGTAACATCGGTGAGATACTCGGACTTCAATATCATTTCAATATCGCGGTCGTTGGGGTAGGGCATCTCGGTGCTGCCTTGGCCAACTACCAAAATATCGGCTCGCTCGGCTTTCATGTCGTGGCACTCTTTGACTCCGATCCCGAACTCAAGGGCAAAGTCATTAACGGCGTAGAAGTCGAATCGATGTCGTCCTTGATCCAAAGCGTTAAAGAGAAAAAAGTAAATATCGGTATCATTGCCGTTCCTGCAACCCATGCACAGTCTGTTGCAGACAAGCTGGTAGCAGGTGGGGTGGACGGTATCTGGAACTTCGCTCCCGTCCGCATCAATGTTCCGCCGAATGTTCAGATCATTCATGAGGACTTATCGATCGGACTGAGCAGTTTATCGTATCATATTGCAAGAAATATGATGAAAAATATTGATGAATAACAATATCTATCATTTTTTTTGCAGGATTTTTACAACGGGTCTAGAACCTATATAAATGAACATTATCACATAATAACTAAATAACGCAAATTTTACCGTCAAAGCAGTCAATTTTATGTGTCGTTTGACGGTACTGTTGTGCAAATTATTAGTGAAAAGTGCGATATGTTCCTATATAGTAAGTATAGAAAATTTTTATTCAAGGTAACGAACAGGACATCCTTTCGTTAAAAATTACTTGGGGGGAAAATTTGTAATGATTGACATTCTTGATCGTGTTCGCAACACAGAACTTCATTCCAAAATCGTTACGGCTGATGTCGCTGCTCAGGCGATCAAACCGAACATGAACGTAGGTATCAGTGGTTTTACGCCGGCTGGTTATCCGAAAGCGGTTCCGATGGCATTGGCAAAAATCATGAAAGAAACTCCGTTCAAAATCAACATCTGGTCCGGCGCTTCCGTTGGTGATGAGTGTGACGGTGAGCTCGCAAGAGTAAACGGTATCCATCATCGTATCCCGTATCAGACGAACGGCGATTTGAGAAAAGGATTGAACTCCGGTCAGATTGAATATTGCGATTTGCATCTCAGCGAATCTGCACAGCTTTCGCGTTACGGCTTCTTGGGCGGTAAAGTTGATATCGCTATCGTTGAAGCTTGCGCTATCACGGAAAATGGTGACATCATTCCGACGACTTCGATGGGTAACACGGCTTCTTATGTACAGAGTGCTGACTTCGTTATCGTTGAAGTAAACACGACTCAGCCGCTCGCGCTCGAAGGTATGCATGACGTATACGTTCCGCTCGATCCGCCGAACCGTCAGCCGATCCCGGTCGTAAAAGTTAATGACAGAATCGGTACTCCGTACATTCCGTGCGGCGTTGATAAAATCAAATACATCGTTCCGTGCGACATCGGCGACGACGTTCGTCCGTTCAAACCGATCGATGAAGATTCCAAAAAAATGTCCGAGCACATCATCAACTTCTTCCGCGAAGAGATCAAAGCCGGCCGTCTTCCGAAAAACCTCCTTCCGCTTCAGTCGGGCGTAGGTTCGGTAGCGAACGCAGTAATCAGCGGTTTCGTTGATTCCGACTTCACGGATCTCGAAGTTTACACAGAAGTTATCCAGGACGGTATGCTTGACCTTGCTGACGCAGGCAAATTGAAATTTGCTTCCGGTACGTCCTTCTCGCCGTCTCCGGATGGTCTCAAACGTCTCTATGACAACATCGATGAATATCGTACGAAAATGATGCTTCGTCCGCAGGAAGTTGCAAACAGCCCGGAAGTTGCTCGTCGTATCGGTATCATCGCTATGAATACTGCAATCGAATTCGACATCTATGGTAACGTTAACTCCACGCATATCATGGGCAGCAAAATGATGAACGGTATCGGCGGCAGCGGTGACTTCGCTCGTAACGCATACCTCACTTGCTTCTTCACGACTTCGACTGCAAAAGGCGGTTTGATCTCCTCGATCGTTCCGATGGTATCCCATGTTGACCATACTGAACATGACACGGATATCTTCGTAACAGAACAGGGTCTTGCTGACGTTCGTGGCCTCAGCCCGCGTGAAAGAGCACGTGTTATCATTGAAAACTGTGCTCATCCGGACTACAAACCGATGCTCCTCGATTACCTCGAAAGAGCAGAAGCTGCAACGAAAAAAGCACACACTCCGCATATCATCGAAGAAGCTCTCTCTTGGCATGACCGTTTCATCAAAACGGGTTCGATGAAAAAATAATCGCACTTTCGCGATAAACAAAATGTTAATAAAACGGCTCTATCGAAAGACAGAGCTTACAACAGTCGGGGAGTCTTCGGACTTCTCGGCCGTTGTCGGTGATTGACAAAAAAGTCAGCACCGGTTTTAAAATATGCCGTAAGGCATCAGGGTTCCTAGATATGTTCTAATGAAAAAAATGAAAAGGAGGACTTTTATATGAGCGAAAATATAAAAGCCGCATTAGAAGCGTACACTTCTACCGTAGAAAAAGCAATTGCAAAATTCCCGGAACGCCCGAATTTGCCGGAACAGAGACTCTATACTCCGGTTGATCTCGGCGACCAAGACTATGTAAGCGAAATTGGCTTCCCGGGCCAGTATCCGTTCACTCGTGGCGTACAGCCGACGATGTACCGCGGCCGTTTCTGGACGATGCGTATGTACGCTGGTTTCTCCACTGCTGAAGAATCCAACAAACGTTATCGTTACCTCTTGGCAAACGGTGGTAGCGGTTTGTCTTGCGCATTCGACCTTCCGACTCAGATCGGTTATGACTCGGATGATGCTATCTCCGCAGGTGAAGTTGGTAAAGTAGGGGTTGCTATCGACTCCTTGGCTGACATGGAAATCCTCTTCGATCAGATCGACCTCAGCAAAGTATCCACGTCCATGACGATCAATGCTCCGGCATCCGTTCTCTTGGCTATGTACATTGCAGTTGCTGAAAAACAGGGCGTATCTGCTGACAAACTCAAAGGTACGATCCAGAACGATATCTTGAAAGAATACGCTGCACGCGGCACTTATATCTTCCCGCCGAAACCGTCCATGCGTTTGATCACGAACATCTTCGAATATTGCTCGAAAAATGTACCGAACTGGAACACGATCTCCATTTCCGGTTACCACATCCGTGAAGCTGGTTCCACGGCTTCCCAGGAAATCGCATTCACGATCGCTGACGGTATCGCATACGCTGAAGCAGCTATCAAAGCTGGCTTGGACGTAGACGCATTCGCAGGTCGTCTCTCCTTCTTCTGGAACGCACACAACAACGTACTCGAAGAAGTAGCTAAATTCCGTGCTTCCCGTCGTGTATGGGCAAAAGTTATGAAAGAACGCTTTGGCGCTAAAAACCCGAAATCCTGGATGCTCCGCGTACATACGCAGACTGCAGGTTCCATGTTGACGGCTCAGCAGCCGAACAACAACATCGTTCGTGTTGCTCTCCAGACGGCAGCAGCTGTAATGGGTGGCACGCAGTCCCTCCACACGAACTCCCGTGACGAAGCATTGGCATTGCCGACGGAAGAATCCGTAATGGTAGCACTCCGTACGCAGCAGATCGTTGCTTACGAAAGCGGCCTTGCTGACGTTATCGACCCGCTCGCAGGTTCCTACTATGTAGAAGCTTTGACGAACAAAATCGAAAAAGAAGCTTGGGAATACATCAACAAAATCGACGAACTCGGCGGTGCTGTTGAAGCTATCGAAAAAGGCTACATCCAGAAAGAAATCCAAGACAGTGCTTACAAATGGCAGATGGCTGTTGAAAGCGGCGAAAAAGTTATCGTCGGCGTAAACAAATTCCAGGTTGAAGAAAAACCGGTTGAAGGTCTCTTGAAAGTAGACGACTCTGTCGGCGCACTTCAGAAGAAAAAATTGGATGCCCTCAAAGAACGTCGTGACAGCGCTGCTGTTGCTGCTGCATTGGCTAACTTGGAAGCAGGCTGTAAAGATGAGAGCGTTAACCTCATGCCGCTCATCCTTGAAGCTGTTAAAACTTATGCAACGTTGGGCGAAATCTGTGGCGTAATGCGTAAAGTATTCGGCGAATACGAAGCACACGTTAACTTATAAGAGCGATAGTTGGAGGTATAAACGATGGAAAAACGTATTAGAGTATTGGTAGCAAAACCGGGTCTTGACGGTCATGACCGTGGCGCAAAAGTAGTTGCACGTGCATTGCGCGACGCTGGTTTTGAAGTTATTTACACTGGCCTTCGCCAGACTCCGGAACAGATTGCAGAAGCTGCATTGCAGGAAGACGTTAACGTTGTTGCAATGAGCATTCTCTCGGGTGCACATCCGCAGCTCTTCCCGGTAGTTGTAAACTTGATTAGAGAAAAAGGCATGAAAGACGTCCTCATCATCGGCGGCGGCGTTATTCCTGATGGCGATATCCCGGCTCTCAAAGAAGCTGGCATCGCTGAAGTATTCACGCCTGGCACACCGACTGGCGACATCGTTAAATTCATTAACGAAAACGTATAATAATCAAGTATTATGATATAGGTCGTGCCTCCCTTGCGGGGGAGGCACACCTAATCATAAGGTGGTGCGAATAATGGATATTGCAAAAGAATTATTGGCAGGTTCGCGTTTGGCATTGTCTCGTGCGATCACAGCAGTAGAAAATGAATATGATGAAGCTGTCGATATCATGAAAAAATTATATCCGCACACAGGGAACGCATACGTAATTGGTATTACTGGACCGCCTGGTGCCGGAAAAAGTACATTAACCGATAAGATTGTAAAAGAATACCGTCGTTTGGGTAAAACGGTCGGTGTTATCGCGATCGACCCGACAAGTCCATTCTCCGGTGGTGCTATCTTGGGCGACCGTATTCGTATGAATGAATTGACTCTCGATGAAGGCGTATTTATCCGCAGTATGGGAACGAGAGGAAGCCTCGGCGGACTCTCTCATAAAACAGCTGATGCTGTAAAAATTATGGATGCGGCAGGAAAAGACGTTATTATTGTCGAAACCGTTGGTGTTGGCCAATCGGAAGTCGATATCGTCAAAGCAGCTGATACAACACTTGTGGTTGTAGTACCGGGCTTGGGTGATGACATCCAGGCTATCAAAGCCGGCATTCTTGAAATTGCCGACATCTTTACGATCAACAAAGCGGACCGTGATGGCGCGGACAAGCTCAATGTTGAACTTGAAATGATGCTGGATCTCTATCAAGATAAACTTGAATGGCGTCCACCAATTAAACGTACCGTTGCACATCGCAATGAAGGTATTGCGGAATTGGTACAAACTTTAGAAGAATACTACGGTTATCTTAAAGAAACCGATAAATTAACCGAACGTCGCACGGAACGTGTTAAAGCAGAAGTTCTCGCAATGCTTGAAGAGAACATCGGTCGCTATGTAACACGTACTATGCAAAGTGATGGTGAATTTGAGCAGATGGTACAGCAGATCCAAAAACGAGAAGCGGATCCGTATACTCTCGTTGCAGACCTGTTGAAACGTTTGCTTAAATGATAAATTAAAGCTTCAAATCTAATAAGGAGGGAATTACAATGTTCAAAGTTAACAAAGTAGACCATGTCGGCATTGCTGTTAAAGACTTGGAACAAGCCAAAAAATTCTACACGGAAATGCTTGGCATCCCGGCTATGGGCGAAGAAGTGGTTGCAGAACAGAAAGTTAAAGTTTGCTTCATTCCTTGCGGTGACAGCGAAATCGAACTTTTGGAATCCACTGAACCGGATGGTCCTATCGCTAAATTCATCGAGAAGAAAGGCGAAGGCATCCAGCACGTTGCTCTCAATGTAGACAACATTGAAAACGCTTTGGCTGATTTGAAAGAAAAAGGCGTACGTTTAATCGATGAAAAACCGCGTTATGGTGCAGGCGGAGCTAGCATTGCTTTTGTTCATCCTAAATCTACTGGCGGCATTTTGTTGGAATTATCCGAACGTAAGTAAAATTTAGGTATAAAAGCAATCTGGTAGGAGGTAAAACATGGCTACTGTCCTGGAAAAAATTGAAGATTTAAAAGCCAGACAAGAGAAAATCAAACTTGGCGGCGGTGAAAAACGCATTGCTAAACAGCATGGTCAGGGTAAATACACTGCTCGCGAACGTATTGAAAGACTCTTCGACGAAGGCACATTTGTTGAACTTGACCAATTTGTTACGCATCGTTGCGTAAACTTTGGTATGGAAACGAAAGAACTTCCGGGTGAAGGCGTAGTAACGGGTTACGGTACGATCGACGGCCGTCTCGTATATGCATTCGCACAGGACTTCACTGTTGAAGGTGGTTCTCTCGGTGAAATGCACGCTGCTAAAATCTGCAAAGTATTAGACCTTTCTTTGAAAATGGGTGCTCCGATTATCGGTATCAACGATTCGGGCGGCGCTCGTATTCAGGAAGCAGTTGACGCTTTGGCTGGTTACGGCAAAATTTTCTACAAAAACACACTCGCTTCCGGTGTTG
Source organism: Selenomonadales bacterium (assembly GCA_017390595.1). Taxonomy (GTDB): domain Bacteria; phylum Bacillota; class Negativicutes; order RGIG982; family RGIG982; genus RGIG982. Next base: position 8,611 of record JAFPBC010000128.1, read on the forward strand.
TTCCGCAGATCTCTGTTATCATGGGACCTTGCGCCGGCGGTGCAGTTTATTCCCCGGCTTTGACTGACTTTATCTATATGGTCAAAAACACGAGCCAGATGTTCATCACTGGTCCGGCTGTTATCAAATCCGTTACGGCAGAAGAAGTTACGGCAGAAGAATTGGGCGGCGCAATGACGCACAATGCTACTTCCGGTGTAGCTCACTTCGCGGCTGAAAACGAAGATGACTGTATCGAACAGATCCGTTATCTCCTCAGCTTCTTGCCGAGCAACAACCTCGAAGAAGTTCCGGTTGTTGAAACGGGCGATGACCCGAACCGTATGGAAGAAGCCCTGAATGAAATCATTCCGGACAACTCCAACATGCCGTATGACATGAAAGAAGTTATCGGTCTTACGGTCGACAACGGCGAATTCTATGAAGTTCAGCCGCACTATGCACGCAATATCATCACTTGCTTCGCACGTTTCGACGGCAAAGCAGTTGGTATCATTGCAAATCAGCCGAACGTTATGGCAGGTTGCCTTGACATCAATGCATCTGACAAATCGTCGCGCTTCATCCGTTTCTGTGACGCGTTCAATATTCCTATCGTAAACTTCGTAGACGTACCGGGCTTCTTGCCGGGTTGCGACCAAGAATACGGTGGTATCATCCGTCATGGTGCGAAAATGCTCTATGCATACTCGGAAGCAACTGTTCCGAAAATCACTGTCATTACGCGTAAAGCGTACGGCGGTTCTTACTTGGCAATGTGCTCGCAAGACCTTGGTGCAGATCAGGTTATGGCTTGGCCGACATCTGAAATCGCAGTTATGGGTCCTGCAGGTGCTGCAAACATTATTTTCCGTAAAGATCCGGATGTTGCGGAAAAAACGGCAAAATATATCGAAGAGTTTGCAACTCCGTACAAAGCTGCAGAACGCGGATTTGTTGACATTGTAATCGAACCGAAAGAAACGAGACCGCGCATTATCACCGCCTTGAACATGCTGGCTAGCAAACGTGATGCTCGCCCGGCGAAAAAACACGGTAACATTCCGTTATAATTAAGGAAAGGTGAGATAATGATGAAAATTGATGCAAAGAACGTGAGTCCTGAAGTCGTTGCAGTTATTACGGCTGCTATTCAGTCGATGATGGGTTCCAACGTTGTTGCTCTCAAAATTAAACCGAGCACGGTTTGGGCACAGGTTGGTCGTCAGAGATTGATGAACTTCCATTAATCATTAATTCGTGTTGGATCATAAAAATAAAGATAAATGTTTAAAAACATTTGCAAAGTTATGGAGGAATAATTAACATGAAAAAGTTCAACATTAAAGTAAACGGTACAGCTTTTGAAGTTGAAGTAGAAGAAGTAAAAGTAGCAGCTAAAGCAGCAGCTCCGGCAGCTCCGAAAGCAGCTCCGGCAGCAGCTCCGGCAGCTCCGAAAGCAGCTCCGGCTCCGGCAGCAGCTCCGGCTCCGGCAGTAGTAGGCGCTGGCGAAACGGGCGTTAAAGCTCCGATGCCGGGCAAAATCGTTAAAGTTGTTGCAGCAGCAGGCGCAGCAGTTAAAAAAGGCGAAGTAGTTGTAATCCTCGAAGCTATGAAAATGCAGAACGAAATCGTTGCACCGGTTGACGGTACGGTTAAATCCATCAACGTTGCTGCTGGTCAGAGCGTTAAACCGGGCGAAGTTATGGCAGTTATCGGCTAATAATTTTGCACCGTATGGAAGTATTGCTTCGTAAGAAGCAGTACCTTCTGTAATTACATACGAGGCATTTGGGAGGAGTCAGTCAAAACTGACTTCTCCTTTTATTATTTTATGATACTATTTTTATCTAAAATAATAAATATAACTTAGCTTACTCTTTGCCTATGTCAAAAGAAGAATGGTTGTTCATTTAGTAGGATGCCTAAGACGGTCTCTGCAATGTAGGAAAGATGATGGAGAAGAGGTCTCTCAAATGGTCTCACTATTTGAAAACTACAATGTGAAACGGTTGGGAAGAATAATCTCCATTTGGCAGTACATACTAAAACCAAGAATACAATATGATATTTACTCATGGAAGCTATTGAGAGGTGCAATAACTTCTATGTAACAAATGACGATAGTGTACATTCATTATTTGTTCGGGTAAAAATAATGGATCGAATAACATCTGACGTGATTTTGGGCAGATAGTATTTATTATGTGCATTCACGAAGGTCTTTTAGTGAAATGAGACCAAGGTCGTCAGCATAATGAGAGATCATTTCGCTTAACATGACGTAAACAAAGAGTAGATATAATAAAATAAGCAAAAACAAAATCTAAACAAACAGTTAGGGGGAAGGCAATGATAGATAACGCTGTACTGGCAGGTGTAATATTCATACTGATGTATGCATTCATTGTTTCGGAAAAAATTCATCGTACAATTATCGCCATGATTGGCGCGATCTTAATGATTTTCTTAGGAGTAATCGAGCAAGATGTAGCGATACATCATATTGACTTTAACACACTCGGACTATTGATTGGTATGATGATCATTGTGGGGATCACAGGACAAACGGGGCTCTTTAATTATGTTGCCATTTGGGCGGCAAAAAAAGCAGAAGCATCTCCGATGAAAATATTGATCTACTTATCATTATTGACCGCAGTATTTTCCGCATTTCTGGACAATGTAACGACCGTATTATTGATGGTACCGGTAACGCTCAGTATTACAGAAAAGCTAAAAATCGATCCGATTCCATTTCTTATTACGCAGATTATTGCATCGAACGTAGGGGGTACAGCAACGCTCATTGGCGACCCACCGAACATCATGATCGGCAGTGCTGTAAAAGAACTTACCTTTATTGCATTTATCGATAACTTGGCATTTATCTCATTTGTTAACTTGATCATTGCGATCGCTATTCTTACATTCTTGTATAAAAAAGGATTCAAGACGCAAGATAGTCTCAAACGTGAATTGATGAAGATGGATGAAAAAGCAGAGCTTAAGGACATCACTTTGCTGAAAAAATGTTTGGCAGTATTGACGCTCACGATTCTCGGATTCTTTGGGCATCAGGCACTTCATTTAGAATCGTCTGCCGTAGCACTTGCAGGTGGATTTTTACTTCTGCTGATCGCATCGCGCGACCATACATTTACGGAAAAAATGCTTGATAAAGTAGAATGGGCAACCATCTTCTTCTTTGTCGGTCTCTTCATTGCTGTTGGTGGTCTCATTGAAACAGGAATCATCAGCCGTATTGCGGAAATCGCGCTCGAAGTAACAGGCGGTGACCTCACATATACATCGCTTCTCATTCTGTGGCTCAGTGCCATCGTATCGGCATTCCTTGACAACATTCCGTTTGTAGCAACGATGATACCGATGATCCAGGATATGGGTGTGGCAGGTATCGCTGATCTCGAACCGCTCTGGTGGAGCCTTGCGCTCGGGGCTTGTCTCGGTGGTAACGGTACGATCGTCGGTGCCAGTGCGAACCTTATCGTCGCAGGTCTAGCGGCAGAACGTGGTCACAGGATCACATTTGTCGGCTATATGAAAGTCGGTTTTCCGATTATGATATTGACAATTATCATTTCTACGGGGTATATTTATTTAAGATATTTAATGTAGAAATGGAAGTGAATAAAAAGAAATGGAAAACAATGCACTCTTAGCCATAGCAGTATTCTTGGCAACGTATGTATTTATTATTTCCGAAAAAATTCATCGAACAGTCATCGCTTTAGTCGGTGGTATGACAGTCGTTGTTCTTGGCGTTATCTCGCAGGAAACGGCGATCCATCATATTGACTTCAACACGCTTGGTCTCTTGGTCGGTATGATGATCATTGTCGGTGTCACGGCAGAAACAGGACTCTTCAATTATCTTGCTATCAAAGCCGCAAAAAAAGTTGAGGGCAGACCTGCTCAAGTCATGCTCGTTATGAGTATCTTGACGGCCGTTTGCTCGGCACTTCTTGATAACGTAACGACGGTACTTCTTACCGTACCTGTCACGCTCAGTATCGCGCAGAAGCTCAAAGTACCTGCTACACCGTTCTTGGTATCGCAGATCTTGGCTTCGAACATCGGTGGTACGGCAACGCTTATCGGTGACCCGCCGAACATCATGATCGGTAGCTCTACAGATCTCGGATTCGGCGACTTTGTAATCAACTTGGCACCTATCGCGATCGTGATCTTGATCGTAACGGTCATCTTGCTTGAGCTCATCTACAAGAAAAAACTTGTTACAACGGATGAACTTCGTGCTCATATCATGACGCTTGACGAGAACAAAGAACTCAAAGACATGGCTCTTCTCAAAAAATCGCTTGTTATGCTTACTGTCACAATCGTATTGTTTGGTCTGCATCAGATCCTTCATCTGGATTCTGCAACGGTTGCGATGTTCTGTGCAAGCGTACTCTTGTTGATCGCGTATCCTTCGCACGAAAAACAACTGGAAGCTGTGTTCAAAAAAGTAGAATGGGTCGCTATCTTCTTCTTTGTCGGTCTGTTCGTACTTGTCGGTTCTCTCGTTGAAACGGGTGTCATCTCGATGATCGCACAACAGGCGATGGAAGTAACAAAAGGCGATACTGCAAGTACTGCTATCTTGATCCTTTGGCTCAGTGCTATCGCATCGGCATTCGTTGACAACATCCCGTTCGTTGCAACGATGATCCCGATGATCCATGAAATGGGTCGCATGGGTATGGAGAACCTTACGGCACTTTGGTGGAGCCTTGCGCTCGGTGCGTGCCTCGGCGGTAACGGTACACTTATTGGTGCCAGTGCAAACGTCGTTGTTGCAGGTATTGCCGCAGCAGCAGGTCAGCCGATCTCGTTCGTACGTTTCTTCAAGATCGCGTTCCCGCTGATGATCCTCTCTATCATCATCAGTCATGTATATGTTTACTTCAGATACTTGTAATACATAGTAAGTAATATGCGAGCAAGTTGACCGAATGGTCGACTTGCTCGTTTTCTCTTATCGGGAAGAAGAGACACAACGCAGGATTTTACGCGTGCAGGGAGAATATGTATAAGGCAAACGAAATTATAGGAGGAACCCTTTTGAAAAGCAACAAAGACGCAATTATTTTTTTGTTATTTATCATCATCGGTGCGATCGTCGGAACAGGTGTGGGTGAATTTTTGACCACCATCCCGAGCATCTCCGAGATAGCATCTTTTTTGGTTAAAAAATATCTGATATTGTCGGTACCGCCTGTAACGGTCAACCTGATCGTAGCGACATTCGTTATCGGATTTTCGCTTCAGCCCAGCATCATGACGATGCTAGGCGTCTTATTCGGCATCTTTTTACACAGACGGTTTTATTAAAAGGAGACGAGAACATTGATCATATTGGCATCTGCATCACCAAGACGCAGAGAATTATTAACACAAGTCGGCTACCGATTTGAAGTCGTGCCGAGCTCTGTGGACGAAGAGATGGAAGACGGCACTCCGATCGATATTGTCAAACACAATGCCCTTATCAAAGCGCAGGACGTTGCCAAACAATATCCGCATGATATCGTCATCGGAGCTGATACCATCGTCGTAGTAAACGGACGTATCTTCGGCAAACCGCAAGACGAAATCGACGCAGAGAAAATGCTCACTGAATTATCGGGCAGTGTCCATCAAGTCATGACGGGCATTGCAGTCGTGCAAGGCGACCGCATCCATTCGGAAGCTGTTGTAACAGACGTTGTGATGCGCAAATACGGAATCGACGAGATGCGCTCTTATATCGCGACAGGCGAGCCGATGGACAAAGCAGGTGCATATGGTATACAGGGCATCGGTGCGCTCCTCGTATCGCATATCAGCGGCTGTTATAACAACGTCGTAGGTCTGCCGATCGCACGCCTCGCAGAAGTGTTGACGACATTTGACCACAGCGCATGGGATAATAAATAAACGCGAATCAAACGTAA
>JAFPBC010000129.1 GCA_017390595.1 Selenomonadales bacterium
GGCTGTCTACGCGCTCTATCTTCGGCAGATGCTCGAGATCAAGTGGCGCAGATGGATGACAAGACAGTATCTCGAGAGATGGCTCGATAACAGGATGTACTACCGCTTGCAATTGTCGGGCGGTACGGACAACCCCGACCAACGTATCAGCGAAGACCTCAGGCTCTTCGTACAGCTGACGCTTGCGCTTTCTATCGGATTTATGAAAGCCGTCGTTACGCTCGTGTCGTTCATCTTTATTTTGTGGCAGCTGTCGGGTACGTTTACCGTGCCCGTGCTCGATATCACGATACCCGGCTACATGGTATTCATCGCGCTTCTCTATGCCGTTGCCGGTACATATCTTACGCAGAAGATCGGCCGTCCGCTTATCAAGCAGAACTTCGACCAACAGCGTTACGAAGCGGATTTCCGTTACAGCTTGGTGCGTCTGCGCGAAAACTGCGAATCGATCGCGTTTTATCGCGGGGAAGCACCCGAAGGCGAAGTCTTCCGCACACGATTCACGAACGTCGTCGACAACTTCTGGAAGATCATGAAACGGCAGAAGAAGCTGACGTGGTTCACGTCGGGCTACTCGCAGATCGCCATCATCTTCCCGATCATCATTGCGGCACCACGTTATTTCAGCGGTCAGATGCAGCTCGGCGGACTTCTGCAGACGGTCAATGCGTTCGGCAAGGTGCAGGACGCGCTGTCGTTTTTTATCGATAACTATACGGCGTTTGCCGAATGGCGCGCCGTGATCGCCCGTCTCGAAGGATTCGCATCGCATATGGATGAACTGGAGACGGCTCACGATGACAAGACGATGGTAGACGGCGATACGATAGCGACCGACAAGCTGGCTGTTGCCCTTCCGACAGGCGAGGTGCTGGTCGATGACCTTACCGTGCGATTTGAGCAGGGCGAAGCGGTGCTTATCACAGGCGTGAGCGGCGCGGGCAAAAGTACGCTCCTTCGCACGCTCGCAGGCATCTGGCCGTACGGCAGAGGAACGGTCGTTCGCCCGAAAGAGGCGGTCATGTTCCTTCCGCAAAGACCGTACCTTCCGCTCGGTACGCTCCGTCAGGCACTCATCTATCCCGAAGCAGACAGGATAGCGACGGACCGTGAGCTTGTCGATATCTTGACGAGCTGTCGCTTGCCCGACCTTGTGACGAGGCTCGACGATTTCGCCGACTGGACGCAGATGCTCTCACTCGGCGAACAACAGCGTATCGCGTTCGCGCGTGTGCTCGTCGCTCGTCCGCAATACCTCTTCCTCGATGAAGCGACGGCGGCACTCGATGAGGATACGGAACATCATCTTTATTCACTCGTCAAACAACATCTGCCCGACACGACCGTTATCAGCGTCGGTCACCGTTCTACCTTGAATGCGTTCCACGACAAGAACCTTCACTTGGCGGGCGGTTCGTGGCAGATGAAAGATATCAAAAAATAGGAGGGCAGTTATGGAAAGCAAAGTAAAACGACTGACAGACTATCTCGCATCGCTCGGCTCTGCCGTCATCGCGTTCAGCGGTGGGGTAGACAGCACGCTTCTGGCAATGGCTGCCGTGCGTGCGCTCGGCGATAACGCAGTCGCCGTAACTGCCGTCAGTCCGACACTTACCGCAGAGGAAAAGGCGGACTGCAACGCGCTTGCCGAGCGTATCGGTATCAAGCACGTTTTCATTGAGAGCGGAGAGATGGCAGATGCCGATTTCGTGAAGAACGACGCGAAAAAATGCTACTACTGCAAACGTGTTCGGATGCGTCAGATCTGCGACTGGGCAGAAGCACACGGCTACGCATACGTGGCAGAAGGCTCAAACACC
>JAFPBC010000130.1 GCA_017390595.1 Selenomonadales bacterium
GGTGGGGCACAGGCGATCGGTGCACTTGCATTCGGTACGGAGACGGTGCCGAAGGTAGATAAGATCACAGGCCCGGGCAACATTTTCGTAACGCTTGCGAAAAAAGCCGTATACGGTCACTGTGATATCGATATGCTGGCAGGTCCGAGCGAGATTTTGATACTTGCCGATGAGACTGCCGATCCTGCGTATGTTGCGGCTGATATGCTCAGTCAAGCAGAACATGATGTGTTGGCATCGAGCATCGTTATTACGACGAGCAAAGAACTGGTAGAGCAGATCGAAACAGAAGTTGAAAGACAATTGGCTCTGCTTCCGCGTCAAGAGATCGCGCGTGCATCGCTTGACAAAAACGGCATGATCGTTATTGCAGACAGCAAAGAAGAGGCGGCACAGCTTGCCAACATATCTGCACCCGAGCATCTGGAAGTCCTGATGAAAGATCCGTTCATGATGCTTCCGCTTCTCAAAAATGCGGGTGCTATCTTCCTCGGTGCGTATTCGTCCGAACCGCTCGGCGATTATCTCGCGGGTACGAACCATGTTCTTCCGACAGGCGGAACGGCACGTTTTTACTCTGCTCTGAACGTAGAAACATTCATGAAAAAAACAAGTATCATTGCATATACGAAAGAAGCACTTGCTGATGTAAGTGACGATATCATTCGTTTGGCAGAAGCCGAAGGGCTCAAAGCACATGCCAATGCGATCCGAGTAAGGGGGGAACGCTAGTGTTTCGACCGGGACTTGATAAGCTCCCTGTATATGGAGTAGAAGAACAAGATTGGCGTATCAAAGTAGATGCCAACGAATCGAACCGCAATCTTCCGCCGCTCGTAGCAGAGCGCGTCGAAGGCCGCCTCTCGTATGTGGCATTCAATCGTTATCCCGATATTGCCATGACCGAACTGCGTGAAGAGATCGGACGCGGCAGTGGTTATGATATCGACAATGTATGGCTCGGCAACGGTTCGAGCGAGATCCTCGAAAAATTATTCTTCTTGTACGGTGGTGTGGGCAGAAGCATCGTGTTTTCTGTACCGTCGTTCTCGATGTATGCCATCTATGCAAAAATATCGGAAAGTACGGCAGTCCCTGTACCGCTTGAAGCCGATTATACGCTTGATAAAGAAAAAATATTGCGGGCAGCAGAAGAACATGATGCCAAATTGATCGTACTCTGCAATCCGAACAACCCGACAGGCACGGCGATTCCGCTTACGGTGGTCGAAGATATCGTCCGTCGTGCAAAATGTCCTGTCGTTGTCGATGAAGCGTATATGGAATTCTACGGCGAGACGGCACTGCCGCTCGTAGCGCAGTATCCGAATCTCATCGTAGCACGTACGTTCTCCAAAGCATACGGCGCGGCAGGTATCCGTGCAGGTTATGTTATCGCTAACGAAGAAGTGATCGCGATGCTTCGCAAAGTATCGATGCCGTATCATATCAACAAATTGACGCTTACGGTTGCCGAAACGATCTTCCAGATGCGCGATGAATTCATCCCGTATATCCAGCAGACGATCATTGAGCGTGAACGTATGGCAGCATTTATCGAAACGGAAACGGATATCACCGTCTATCCGTCGTCTACGAACTTCCTTCTTCTCAAAGTCGAAGGCGCGGGGGAATTGGCGAAATATCTTGCAAGTATCGGTATTGCCGTGCGCTCGTTTGCCAATGCGCCGATGCTCGAAAATTGTATTCGTATCACGATCGGTACGACGGCAGAAAATGATGAAATTATGAGTGCCATCAAACGGTGGTGTAAGGGAGCGAAATAATATGCGCGTAGCGACGATAACCAGAGCGACGGCTGAAACGGAAATTCGTGTCAGCTTAGACCTCGACGGAAGCGGACAAAGTCATATCAGAAGCGGTATCGGATTTTTCGACCATATGTTGACGCTGTTCGCGAAACACGGCGGATTCGATCTTGTCGTAGAATGTAATGGTGATATCGAAGTAGACGGACATCACTCGGTAGAAGATATCGGTATCGTCCTCGGACAAGTATTCGCGAAATGTACTGCCGACAAAAACGGTATGGCGCGTTACGGTTCGTGGCTCTTGCCGATGGACGAAACGCTCATCATGGCGGCAGTCGATATCAGCGGCAGACCGTATCTTGTATACGATGCGCCCGTTGATGCACCGATGATCGGAGCGTACGATACGGAACTGACAGAAGAATTTTTGCGTGCGTTTGTCGTACACGCGGGAATCACACTTCATGTGAAGAAAGTACACGGCAAAAACGCACATCATATCGTAGAAGGTATCTTCAAAGCACTTGGTCGCGTCATGCGTCAAGCAACGCGTATCGATAGAACGATACAAGGAGTCCTGTCGACCAAAGGCAGTCTGTAAGAGAGGCGACTGCAATAATTGTGAAAAGGTGAGTACAATGATAGCGATCATTGATTATGGTATGGGCAATCTCCGCAGTGTAGAAAAAGCTCTGCACGCAGTTGGGGCAGAGGCTGTCATCACGAGCGATGCCGAAGTCATAAGAAGTGCCGACAAGGTCATTCTTCCCGGTGTCGGTGCTTTCGGAGATTGCATGAAAAATCTTGAGCGATACGGTCTTATTCCCGTTATTCACGAGACAGTCGAGTCGGGCAAACCGTTTCTCGGTATCTGCCTCGGGCTGCAGCTTTTGTTCGAATCGAGCGAAGAAAGCCCGGGCGTAAAAGGTCTCGGTATTTTCAAAGGTGAAGTCAAAGCGATTCCGCCTTGCGGGCTCAAAGTTCCGCATATGGGTTGGAACAGCTTGTCGTATCAAACATCGTCTCCGCTTTTTGAAGGGATAGCGGAGAATGAATACGTTTATTTTGTACATAGTTTTCATGCTGTACCGAACGATACATCTATCGTTACCGCACAAACAGAATACGGTACGATGCTGACGGCGGCAGTCGGAAAGGACAATGTGCAGGCGGCACAGTTCCATCCCGAAAAATCGAGCCGTATCGGTCTTGCAATGCTGAAAAACTTTGTAAACTGGAATAAATAGGGGGAAGATCGAATGATTTTATTTCCTGCAATAGATATTCGCGGCGGAAAATGTGTCCGTCTTTTGGAAGGTCGATTCGACCAAGAGACGATATTCGCCGATCGTCCTGCTGATATGGCGATCAAATGGGAAGCGCAAGGCGGTAAGTATCTCCATATCGTCGATCTTGACGGTGCGCTGCAAGGTAAGCCGGTCAATCTTGATGCGATCCGTGATATTATCGAGAACGTATCCGTGCCCGTGCAGCTTGGCGGCGGTATTCGCAATCTCGAATCGATAGAAGCATGGCTTGATGCAGGTGTCGATCGCGTCATTCTCGGCTCTATCGCTGTAAAAGATCCTGACTTGGTCAAAGAAGCGTGCCGTCAATTCGGTGAACGTATCGTCGTCGGTATCGATGCCAAAGGCGGAGAAGTCGCGGTAGAAGGCTGGGGCATCTCGGGCGGCGTACAAGCGACCGAGCTTGCGAAACGGATGGCTGATGTCGGTGTTGCACGCATCATCTATACAGATATCTCGCGTGACGGTACGCTCAGCGGTGTCAATGTCGAATCGACGGTCGAGCTGGCACGTGCGGCAGGTATCCCTGTCATCGCATCGGGCGGTGTGGCAGGTATGGACGATGTTTATCGTGTAGCGGCATCTCCCGAAATAGAAGGCATGATCATTGGCAAGGCACTCTATACCGGCAAAATAGACCTTAAAGCCGCACTTTGTGTAGCGGAAGGGAGATGAGTGAATGTATACGAAACGCATTATCCCTTGTCTTGATGTAAAAGAAGGTCGTGTCGTAAAAGGGACGAACTTTGTGGGTCTCCGCGATGCGGGCGACCCTGTCGAACTTGCGGCAAAATACGATCTCGAAGGTGCCGACGAGCTTGTATTTCTTGATATCACGGCGTCCGTTGAAGAACGTGCTACGATGCGTGATGTCGTTGACAAGACAGCGTCGGAAGTGTTCATGCCGCTTACGGTCGGCGGTGGTATCCGCACGGTAGAAGACGTTCGCAAGATGCTTCAAGCAGGCGCGGACAAAGTATCGTTCAATACGGCGGCTATCAAAAATCCGTCCATCTTGCGTGAATGCGCTACGCTTTTTGGTCGTCAATGTACCGTGCTGGCTGTCGATGCTAAACGTGTCGGCGATAATAAATGGGAAGTCTATATCAACGGCGGTCGTACACCGACAGGTCTTGATGTGCTCGAATGGGTGCGTGAAGCAACCGCCCTCGGCGCGGGCGAGATCCTTTTGACGAGTATGGATGCGGACGGTACGAAAGACGGCTATGATATCGAGCTGACTCGTGCTGTATCGGAAGCGGTATCCGTTCCAGTTATCGCATCGGGCGGTGCGGGAAAACTCGAACATTTTTACGAAGTATTGACCGAAGGCAAAGCAGATGCCGTATTGGCGGCCTCGGTATTTCATTACGGACAGTTCCGTGTCCGTGAAGTCAAAGAGTACTTGAGAGAGAGAGGAGTAGAAGTACGATTATGAACTTAGATGCTATCAAATTTGATGAAAAAGGGCTTGTGCCTGCCATTATCCAAGACATAGAAACGAAACAAGTTTTGATGATGGCATATATGAATGCAGAATCTCTTGCCAAAACGGTAGAAACGGGTCTTACTTGTTTTTACAGTCGTTCGCGTCAATGTCTCTGGACAAAAGGCGAAAGCTCTGGCAATATCCAACGCGTGAAAGAGATTCGCTACGATTGCGACGGCGATACCCTTCTTATCCAAGTAGAGCAAGTCGGTGCGGCTTGTCATGAAGGTACGTATTCTTGTTTCAGCCGTAAGCTCGGTGAGACTGAGCGTGATATGGAACAGGTATTCGATCCGAAGAAAGTCTACGGCGATGATTCGCCTGCGATGATTTTGAACGAACTTTACAGCACTATCATGTCGCGCAAGAACAATCCGACGGAAGGTTCTTACACGTGCTATCTGTTTGAAAAAGGTCAAGATAAGATACTTAAAAAAGTCGGCGAAGAATCGGCGGAAACGATCATTGCGTCGAAAAATATGAGCGAAAGCGAGATCCTCTATGAGATGGCAGATCTCTGGTATCATTGCATGGTACTTCTTGCCTTCCATGGTATCGAGCCGATGAAGCTCTTGGGTGAATTGAAAGGACGGAGAAAATAAGAATGGGAATCGGTCAACAGTTTATTAAGGCAACGAACTCTGATATGCCGCAAAACGCGGGCAGAGAACAGGGCTTGCAACAACCGTATTTGGAAGTACTCTACGATGGTAAGAGCGAGCTTGTTCAGATACCCGAACCTGACTTTCTCGATGATGTGGAAGGCAGTTTCCTCGAATTGATCGAGCTGAGAAGCAGTGTTCGTCAATACAGCGGAGAAGAAATGACGCTCAAACAGCTCTCGCTCCTTCTTTGGTGTACGCAGGGCGTGAAGATGGTCACCGATCGTACGGTACGTAATGTACCGAGCGCGGGCGGTCGTCATGCGTTCGAAACATATCTTCTTATCCGCAATGTAGAAGGCATCACGCCGGGTGTCTATCGTTTCCTTGCTATCGAACATCTGCTCGTCAAAGTTGGCGGCGAAGAAATGATGAACGAGATCGCATCGCGCGGCTGCACACAGCCGATCGTTCAGACGGCAAGCGTCGTATTCTTCTGGGCGGCACAAGTCGACCGTATGACATGGCGTTTCGGTGAACGCGGATATCGTTATCTGATGATCGATGCAGGCCATATCTGTCAGAACCTCTATCTGACGGCAGGTGCTATCAAGTTCGGTGCATGTGCCATCGGTGCGTTCGACGATAACGCGATGAATGAGATTTTGGGACTCGACGGTGAAAACGCATTCGTACTTTACGGTGCTTCTGTCGGCAAATAAAAAAGTAGCGAAAACCTTGTGTTTTCGCTACTTTTTGATACGAAAGAAGGGAATCGCATGAAGCCTTCTGTTTTGGGCGCTATCTATCTTGCGGGTGCCGCCTCTATTTGGGGGAGCGTATATGTCGTCAGCAAATACCTGATGGAGACGGTCGAGCCGCTTGTTCTCATATGGCTGAGATATTTGATCGCGATATTGTTCCTCGGTGGTGCTGTATTGGTGAAGAGAATACCGCTTGCTGTTGCGAAGCGGGACATCAAGTGGATCGTCGCTGTCGGAACGATCGGATACTTTTTATCTATCTGGACGCAATTCGTGGGTACGCAGCTTTCCACCGCGCAGATGGGAGCCGTCATCACGTCGGCTGTGCCTGCGTTCATGGTCATCTGTGCATTTTTTATTCTGCGAGAGAAGATAACGATGCGCAAAGCGACTGCTGTCATTTTATCGACTTTGGGTGTGCTTCTTGTTATCGGATTCGATAC
>JAFPBC010000131.1 GCA_017390595.1 Selenomonadales bacterium
CTCTGTGATCAATTCGGTCGAGAAACGTTGTGCAAGACAACCGCTGACTAATAGCATTTTGCAGTTGCTGTTTTTGTATTCGGCCATCTGCAGGATCGTATCTACCGATTCTTGTTGCGCCGATTCGATAAATCCGCAAGTGTTGACGATAATGATATCGGCTTCTTCCGGATCGGGTGTGATCGTAAGCTCATGCGATGCCAGATCACCGAGCATCAATTCTGCATCGACGAGATTCTTAACGCATCCTAAGCTGATAATTCCTACTTTTCTCATTGTTATATCCTCACTTTGCTAAGCGAATTTCTTGTACCCATGTATCGATCAAATGATATTTTTCTTCTTTGGTCAAGAATGGATCTGTTTTCCACAGGACTTCCGACTTATACGTGAAAGCATTGTAAGATGGTAACGACGGATTCGTTGGCACAAAGAAAAAGTTCTGTTCTTGCAGTATCATTTGTACTTCTTCTGTCAAAAGCCATTGTTGGAATGCTATCGCGGCATCTTTGGAATGACTCTTGTCAAAAATAGCACATCCTGTCAAGCAGTACGCTGTTCCTTTCTTGGGATGAACGATCGCGATCGGAAATCCGTCATGGATATAGCGAATGGCTTCGCTTTGGAGTGTAATGGCAGCATCTGCCTCCCCTATCCCGATCATACTTGATGGTGTAGAGAGGGATTTAGCATAGCTGACAATGTTGGGATGAAGATTTTTAAGCCACGTATACGCAGCTTTTTTACCTTGTTTTGTTGTTAGTGTAAATAAAAAATGTGCTGATGCGTCTGCCATTAAGAAATCTGTCATAGCAACGCGGAGTTCTTGAGGACGTGCAATATCTTCCCAATCTTGAGGAACGGGAGATAATTTTGTCATGAAATCACGATTCAAGCCGATCACGATCGGATCATACCAGATACCTACCCACAGACCGTCGCGGTTTTTTAGCTGTGACGGAACAAAGCCGGTATTTTCTGTGTATATTGATGCAAAGATCTTATCGCGAGCAATTTTTTCGAGTGTCGGAGATGGTGCAAGCAAAATATCGGCTTGCGGCTCTGACTGTGTTGGCATCAGCTTTGCTGAAAGCTCATCTTCTGTTAAATGGATAACATTGACTTTTACGTGATATAAGCGCTGATAAGCCGATGATACCAAGGCTGCCTGATCTTGCGGTATGGTCGACAAGACTGTGATCTCTTGTTCAAACGGTGTTTCATTTTGTTGATCGGCGTGTCCCATCCATATGACACCGCCTAACAGAAAGGTGCAGAAGACGAAAATGGCCGATAAATAATGGAGTAAATAACGACGCATGATAAACGCCTCCGAAATGATGTGTTTCGAGTTTTTACTCGTAATATAGTATGAAAAAATTTATTAATGTTTTTTCATGCGAGGTTTATTTTTTTGACTTGGTCTGGCAGAGGCTGTGAATATTTTTTTGTTGACATCTTTTTTTGGTGGTCTGAGTAAACATTTCGGACCATAACCGACCAGATCCATACGATTGGCACGACGAAGTGCCTGATAAACGATCTCATAGTTTTCGGGCTTACGATATTGCAAAAGGGCACGCTGCATTTTTTTGTCGGATGCATTGCGTGCAACATAGACTGCCTCACCTGTTAAGGGATTGATGCCCGTGTAATACATACAGGTAGACAGACTGCCCGGTGTTGGGATGAAGTCTTGTACCTGTTGTGGCATATAGTTGAGTTCGCGAAGGAATTCTGCCAATTCGATAGCATCAGCGAGCGTTGCCCCTGGATGACTCGACATAAAATAAGGTACAAGATATTGTTTTTTGTTTAATTGATGATTGACTTTCTCATAAGCTGCCGAGAATTTTTGATAGACTTCTTTCGGGCTTTTACTCATCATTTTGAGAACACGTACAGAAATATGCTCAGGGGCAACTTTAAGCTGGCCGCTGACATGGTGTTCGCAAAGTTCACGGAGAAAATCGGTATTTTTATCAAGCATCAGGTAGTCATAACGAATACCCGAACGAATGAAAACTTTCTTTACGCCGGGAAGTTTACGCAGTTTGCGTAAAAGCGATACATAATCACGATGGTCAGCGACAAGGTTTTTGCACGGTACAGGTGCAAGACATTGTTTATTGGCACAGACACCGCGTTTTAGTTGGGCGGCGCAGGCGGGCTGACGGAAGTTGGCTGTCGGGCCTCCTAC
>JAFPBC010000132.1 GCA_017390595.1 Selenomonadales bacterium
AAATGACCGTGCGATACGAGGATATAATCGCATTTTACTTGGTTTGGTTTGATGGTTGCCATTGGATTGTGCGAGATGAACGGATCGAAGATGAGTGTCGTCTCTCCGTCGGAGAGTTGGATGCAAGCGTGCCCCCAATAAGTGATCTCTATCATGTAAATCATCCTTTCTGAAAATCATTGCGTATAACTCTATTATATATCAAAAAGACACTGTTCGTAAACAAGTGTTTTTCTGAAAAAAATACGTCTTGACAAAAAAGTGATTCTTTGATAATCTATAATCATTCAAAAACATATTCCAAATGCAACGATTAGGACGAGTAGGCAAGCAGAATTTTCAGAGAGCCGCGGGTCGGTGTGACGCGGTAAGGACACTTGTTGAAATACCCCTAAGAGCAGCAGGCCGAACACTTTGTCAGTAGGCTGTGCCGGTCGCCACCGTTACCGTAGGCTAGAGTATCGATAGTGTACTCGAAGTGAGTGGCTTGCCAAAAGCAAGCAGGGTGGTACCACGGAGCAAGCAGTTTCGTCCCTGATGAGGGACGGGGCTTTTTTTATTTTGGAGTACAATTTTCAAGAGAGGATGAAGAATATATGATTATTGTAATGGAACCAAAAGCGACGCAAGAACAAGTGGAAGCGGTCAAGGATAGATTGGTACAGGCTGGTTTTCAGACACACCTGTCGGTAGGGGAATCTCGTACGATCATCGGTGTTATCGGTGATAAAAAAGAAATGAGCAAAGTGGAGCTTGAGGTGTTGTCGGGCGTTGAAAAATGCGTTTCGATCACCGAAGATTACAAGCTCGTCAATCGCGAATTCAAACCGGAGGATACGATCATAGATGTCGGCGGTGCGAAGATCGGCGGTAACCATCTTGCTGTGATGGCAGGTCCGTGTGCCGTTGAGAGCATCGAGCAGCTCCGTGAAGCGGCGCAGTATGTCAAAGCCAGCGGCGCGCAGTTCCTTCGCGGTGGCGCGTTCAAGCCGAGAACATCCCCGTACGCATTCCAAGGCCTTGAGGTAAAAGGTCTCGAGATGCTTGCGAAAGTCGGCCAAGAAACAGGCCTCAAGATCGTTACCGAGATCATGGACGCATCTGCGATCGACGCTGTCTGCGAATATGCCGATGTGCTTCAGATCGGTGCGCGCAATATGCAGAATTTCTACCTCTTGAAAGAAGTCGGTAAAACGAATAAACCTGTTCTTTTAAAACGCGGTCTGGCGGCAACTGTCAGCGAATGGCTCAATGCTGCCGAATACATCATGAGTGAAGGCAACTTCAATGTTATATTCTGCGAACGCGGTATTCGTACATACGAAACGGTCACGCGCAACACGCTTGACTTGAGTGCTGTCGTAGCGATCAAAGCGGCATCGCATTTGCCGATCATTGTTGACCCGAGCCACGGCACGGGCGTGCGTAATATGGTATTGCCGATGGGACGCGGCGCTATTGCTGTCGGTGCGGACGGCTTGATGGTAGAGATGCATCCGAATCCGGCAAAAGCACTTTGCGACGGCAAACAATCTCTTACGCCGACTGATTTTGAAAACTTCATGGCAGAGATGCGCCGCACGGCAGTCTTCATGGGTAAAACATTATGATCAGAGGCAAGACAGTCGCGATCATGGGGCTGGGGCTTATCGGCGGGTCGATCGCCCTTGCTCTTAAAGAATCGCTGAAAGATGATATTACCGTAACGGCATTCGATTGCCAGATGACGACGATAGAATACGCGCGACAATGTACGCCGATAGACT
>JAFPBC010000133.1 GCA_017390595.1 Selenomonadales bacterium
GATATATGGAACCCGAGAAATATTATGAGCTGGTACGCGACGTTAAGCAAAAACGCGAAGAACGCAAGGCTCTCATTGATGAGTCGATCGGGGTGCTCGGTGATAAGCTCAAAAGCGCGGGCATCAAGTGTGAGATACACGGGCGTCCGAAACATTTCTTCAGTATCTATCGCAAGATGGTGAAGAAAAACAAGACGCTCAACGAGATATACGACTTGTCTGCGATCCGCGTACTTGTCGATAATATCAGCGATTGTTATGCTGTATTGGGTACGATCCATGCGATATGGAAACCGATCCCGAAACGATTCAAGGACTATATCGCCGTACCGAAGAGCAATATGTATCAGTCGCTCCATACGACTGTTATCGACTTCCATGGGCAGCCGCTCGAGATCCAGATACGCACATATGATATGCATCGCGTTTCCGAATACGGTATCGCGGCGCATTGGAAATATAAAGAAGGCGGCAAAGGCGGCAGCAAAGGTCTCGAAGAAAAAATGTCTTGGCTGCGCCAGCTTATTGAGTGGCAGAAGGAGATCCGCGACCCGAAGGAGTTCGTAGAAGCTGTCAAACTTGACGTGTTTGCCGATGAAGTATTCGTATTCACTCCGCGCGGTGATGTCGTCGCATTGCCTGCGGGTTCGATTCCTCTCGATTTTGCGTATCGCATCCATACGGATGTCGGTCATCGTTGTGCAGGGGCAAAAGTCAACGGCAAGATCGTACCGCTCGAGTATCGTTTGGTCAACGGTGATATCGTTGAGATCATCACGAATAAACAAAGTGCGGGACCGAGCCGCGACTGGCTCAATATCGTCGGTGCTTCGGAAACACGCAACAAAATACGTTCGTGGTTCAAAAAAGAACGTCGTGAAGAAAATATCATCAAAGGCAAAGAACTGTTAGAAAAAGAAAGCAAAAAACTCGGTTACGAATTCAAGACGCTGACGAAGAACGATCGTTTGACGAAAGTTGCTCAAAAACTGGCGGCAGGTACGGCAGACGATGTATTGGCGACTGTCGGATTCGGTGGGATGACGGCAAAAGGTATCATCAGCAAGCTGTTGGAGATCTACAAAAAAGAGGTCGCCGCACAGACACCGCCTGATGTATCTCAGATGCTCGCGTCCCTGAAACCGTCCAATACGAAAGCCAGCAAGTCCAGCCATGGTGTGCTCGTCGAAGGCGAGGCAGGCTTCATGGTCCGTCTGGCGAAATGTTGTAATCCTATCCCGGGCGATATGATCGTCGGCTACATCACACGCGGGCGTGGGGTATCGGTACATCGGGCAGACTGTCCGAATATCAAGCTTGATACGAACGAATACGAACGCATGGTCGATGTCGGTTGGGATATCATGACAGATACGCTTTATAAAGTTACGGTCGAGATCAATTGCGGTAATCGTGCAGGTCTTATGGCGGAAGTAATGATGGTACCGTCCGAGATGAAGATCAACATTACTTCTATCAATGCACGTACGCATAAAAATAATACTGCGACGATCGTTTTGGAGATCGAGATATCGAACAATATGCAGATCGAAACGATCATGACAAAACTGCGTCGATTGAAAGACGTATACAGCGTCTATCGTGCGATACCGTCGCAAAAAGGATAGTATAAAAACGGAAAGGTTGGGTATGATGGAGATAAAAACGATGCAGGTCGGCGCATTGGGAACGAATTGTTATATCGTTTCTTGTAAGCGCACGAACGAAGCTATGATCATTGACCCGGGTGGAAACACCTCGGATATCGTGTCGTACGTTCATGCCAAAAAACTTCGTGTAAAGGCGATCGTAGATACGCATGGACACGCAGACCATATTACCGCGAACGATGACTTACGCAACCTTGTGGATGCGAGATTATATATTCATGAAAAAGACAGTGCGATGCTTGCTTCTGCCGAAAAGAACTTATCGCTTTTTATCGGCAGACCGATCGAGCTTCGCGCGGCTGACGGTTATCTCAAAGATGGTGACACGCTCGCTATCGGAGATATCGTATTTACTGTACTTGAGACACCCGGTCATACACCGGGCGGTATCTCGCTCTATACGGATAAAGGCTCTGTATTCAGCGGAGATACGCTCTTTTATCTGTCTGTCGGACGTACCGATTTCCCGGGCGGTTCGATGAGACAACTCAACGAAAGCATCAAGACGAAGCTCTTTACGCTTCCCGACAAGACTGCCGTTTATCCGGGACATGGTCCGTCTACTGATATCGGTACGGAGAAAGAACAGAATCCGTTTATTTTTTGATAGGTAGCACATACGAGGAGGGCGCGGCTAAGTGCGATCTCATGTTTTGTTTCGTGTGATTGTATTATCCGTATTGCTTCTGATGGTCGCTTCGGCAACACCGATCTATATCCCGATATTGGTCGCAGTGGCGGGTGCCTTTTTGCTCCATCCATTGGTAGTGCGATTGACATCGTTTGGGTGGTGGCCGAGTCCGAACGGATACGGTAAAGGTATAGCGATCATATGCTCGATACTTATTGCCGCTGCCGTGATGCTGGTTTTAGCAGGCTTTATCGTGCGGCCTATCATAAAAGAAGTCGTGCACTTATCGGAGAATATTCCTGCCATTTTACAAAGCTTACAACAAGTCTTGAGTGCATTTGTGCAGAATATCAATGATAGTCGTCTGTATAGTGAAGAATTGCAAGGCATGATAAAAGATGTTTTGCAAAACAGTATGACGATCGGACTGAATTTCGTCAAAAAGATGGCAACTTTTTCGATAGAAGTGTTTTCGGGCATCATTGATCTTATCGTGATCCCCGTATTGATATTTTTCTTGCTCAAAGACTATCGTCTTCTTGCCGATAACGTCTTATCGCTCGTTGATGAACGGTATCGTGAGAAGGTGCGGACGCTTTTGACGGAAGTGGCACAAGCCATCGGTGGGTATCTGCAAGGGCAAATATTGGTATGCTTATTCGTGGGGGCCATGGTATTCGGAGGACTATTCCTCTTGAAGATACCGTATCCGTTCGTATTGGCATGCTTGGCAGGTATTACGGAAGCGATCCCTATCATCGGACCTATCTTGGCGGCTATCCCTGCGATACTATTGGGACTTACCGTATCGCCGATGGTCGCGTGTAAGACAGCACTATTTTATTTTGTCGTGCAACAAATTGAGAATCATATTATCGTACCCAAGATCATGGGGGGAAGCATCCATTTGCATCCTGTTATCGTCATTACGGGACTATTGCTCGCAGGAGAGTTGTATGGTGTCGGTGGCATGATATTGGCACTGCCCGTGATCGCAACGGTACGAATTCTAATAAAACACTTTTGGTGGAAAGAAGAAGGTGGCGTATATGAACATAAGCATGGATGAATTGAAACAGAAATTGCAGGCTCGTCAATACAAAATGACGCCGCAAAGACAGATCGTGCTGCAAGTATTCTTGAAACAAGACGATAAACATTTCAGCGCGGAAGAAGTACACAAAATTTTGCGCGACCAAGAGTATGAGATCGGTCTGGCGACCGTATACCGCACGCTTGACCTGCTCGTTGAACTGGCGATCCTGCAGAAGATCGAATTCGGCGATGGATGCAGTCGTTATGAGCTTGCCAAAGCAACAGACGGTCATCATCACCACCATTTGATCTGTCATGGCTGCGGTGAGGTCATGGAGTTTAGCGACGATCTGCTCGAGACGCTCGAAGCAGAGATCGAAGCACGCTGCGGATTCCAGATAGCTGACCATGAAGTAAAATTCTTCGGATATTGCTCGAAATGTCAAAAATGAGTTTTGAATATACGTTATTAGACAGCTCGGACGATTTTGTACGTGCGGTAGAATCGACGATAGAGCTTTTTAAAGATGCTTTTCGCGATGTGCTGGTCGGTCGATTGACGATCGAAAACAGCTTGCGTGAAGAGGAGCATCTTATCGGAACGAAGTTTTGTTATATTGATGCGGAAGATAACGAGACGGATTGGTACATAGAAAGCACGGTTCCGCAAAATACATTCCAAACAGATATCGCCGCGAAACGAAGACTGGTATGTTGTCATGTGTTTCGGGCGATGACACGTCTCACGGGAAACGTGCCGAGCGAATGGGGGATACTCGTAGGTGTCCGTCCTGTTAAGATCGCGCGCACTTATTTGGAGATGGGACTTTCCGAAGAAGAAACGATAACGAGATTGCAAACAGATTATCTGATGAGTGCGAACAAGGCAACCTTTATTACAGAAGTAGCGATCAAAGAACGGCCGTTTTTGGTAGTAGAGGCAAACCATATCAGCATCTATATCGGGATACCGTTCTGTCCGACACATTGCCTGTACTGCTCGTTCCCGTCGGCATTGCTGCCGAAGGATCATGCACAGATCGAGTCGTTCCTTGCTGACTTGAAACGAGAGATCATGGCAACGGCAGAGATGATCAAGCGTTACGACCTTGTTGTCGATACGCTCTATATCGGTGGCGGTACACCGACAAGCCTGTCCGATGAGGACTTTTATAATTTGCTTTCGTTTGTAAGAGAGCAGATACCGCTTGAGGCAGTAAAGGAGTTCACAGTCGAAGCAGGCAGACCCGATACGATCACAACGAAGAAAATCGAAGCGATGTGTATGCACGGGGTGACCCGTATCAGTCTCAATCCGCAGACGATGCAAGAAAAAACTTTAAAACGGATTGGACGAAACCATACAGTTCGAGATATAATAGAGATATTCGAGCAAATTCGCCAAAGCTCGATCGCTGTTATCAACATGGATATTATCATCGGCTTGCCGGGAGAGACGGTCGAAGATGTGCGCGACACGATGGCGCAGATAAAAAGGCTCGCCCCCGACAATATCACGATACATTCCTTGGCGATCAAACGTGCCTCTCCGCTGAAAGAGAAGCTCATAGAGTATCCGCTTCCGTCGTTCGGTGAAGCGCGAGAGATGTTCCGCGTAGCCGAAGAGATGGCAGGCGAGATGGGGATGAAGCCGTATTATCTGTATCGGCAGCGCAATATCCAAGGTAACTTGGAGAATGTAGGGTATGCCAAAGTTGGTGCAGAGAGCATTTATAATATCAGAATGATCGAAGAACGACAGACGATCATCGGCATGGGGCCGTCCTCGACGACGAAAATATTATTCCGTGATGGCAAGACGTTCCAAAACTTGCTTCATCCGAAGAATGTCGCCGTCTATGGAGAAAAGCTGGATGAATATCTGGCTGAACGTGATCGGGTGTTCAACGATATGGCATATAAGGAGGAATAATAGGGATGCTTACAATGGGTCCCAGAGGGACAAAAGATATCTTGCCGAAAGACATTGCGAATTGGCGTTATATAGAAAATGTCATTCGTGACACGTGCCGTCTGTTCGACTATGAAGAGATCCGCACGCCGATCTTCGAGCATACAGAGCTGTTCTTACGTGGTATCGGTTCGACGACCGATGTCGTTGAAAAAGAAATGTACACATTCACCGACAGAGGCGACCGCAGTATCACGCTTCGCCCCGAAAATACGGCGGCAGTCGTACGCTCTTATTTGGAAAACAAATTATACGCAGAAACGGTCCCGTCGAAGCTCTTTTACATAGGACCGATGTTCCGTTACGACCGTCCGCAGGCAGGTCGTTATCGTCAGTTCCACCAGTTTGGTGTAGAAGCGATCGGTGCGGCAAGCCCGATGATCGATGCGGAAGTCATCTTGCTTGCAGTACAGATACTCAATACGCTCGGTCTCAAGGACTTGACGCTTCAACTTAACTCGGTCGGTTGTCCGACATGCCGCAAAGCGTATCGCGACCGTCTCCAAGCTTTCTTGGAAGAGAAAAAAGAAGGTCTCTGCGAAGATTGCAGATCGCGTTTCGATCGTAACCCGATGCGTATTCTCGACTGCAAAAACGAGAAATGCCAGGCACTTACGGTAGGTGCGCCCGAGATCGCAGATTGTCTCTGCGATGATTGCCAGACGCACTTTACGGCAGTACAGCAGATATTGACTGCGGCAGAAGTATCGTTTATCTTGAATCCGCGCCTTGTACGTGGTCTTGACTACTATACGAAAACTGCATTTGAAGTGCAATATGCTCCGCTCGGTGCGCAGAGTGCCGTATGCGGCGGCGGTCGTTATGATGGTCTCGTAGAAGAATGCGGCGGGAAACCGACACCGGGTATCGGGTTTGCTATTGGTATCGAGCGCGTATTGCTTGCGCTTGAAAAACAAGATCTCTTGCCGAAAAACGAACCGTCGCTCGATGCGTTTGTCATGCTCCTTCAAAAAGGTGCCGAAGTAGAAGGTATGAAAGTCGTTACCGCGCTTCGCAAAAACGGCTTTTCGGCTGAGATCGACTTTGCAGGTCGCAGTCTCAAAGCTCAGATGAAACAGGCAAATCGTCAAAATGCACGTTATTCCATCTTACTTGGCGAAGATGAAATAAAAAATAATATCGTAACGATAAAAAATATGCAGACAGGCGAGCAAAAACAAGGTACAATAGAAGATATGCTCACTAGTATGAAATCGGAGGATTGAATAAGCTAATGGATACATTAACAGGATTGAAACGTTCGCACGCATGTGGCGAATTGGGAAAAGCACAAGTTGGCCAGACAGTTACGCTTTGCGGTTGGGTATCGCGTCGTCGTGACCATGGCGGTCTTATCTTCGTAGACCTTCGTGACCGTTCTGGTATGGTACAGGTCGTATTCAACTCGGAAATGGGCGAAGAACAGTTTACAAAAGCTGAATCGCTTCGTAACGAATTCGTTATCGCAGTCGTCGGTAACGTAACGGCTCGTTCCGCTGAAACGGTAAACGCTAATATGGCAACGGGCGAGATCGAAGTAGAAGTAACAGAACTTCGCATCTTGAACAAAGCAAAAACGCCGCCGTTCTACATCCAAGATAACATCGACGTTGATGAAACGCTCCGTCTCAAATATCGTTACCTCGACCTTCGTCGTCCGGAAATGCAGCGCAACTTGATGCTTCGTCATCAGGTGGCAAAAGGCATGCGTGACTTCTTGGATCGCAACGGTTTCCTTGAGATCGAAACACCGATGCTTACGAAAAGCACGCCGGAAGGTGCTCGTGACTACCTCGTACCGAGCCGTGTAAATCCGGGCTGCTTCTATGCGCTTCCGCAGTCTCCGCAGATCTTCAAACAGATCTTGATGGTTGCGGGCTATGAAAAATACTTCCAGATCGT
This sequence comes from Selenomonadales bacterium, assembly GCA_017390595.1. GTDB lineage: Bacteria > Bacillota > Negativicutes > RGIG982 > RGIG982 > RGIG982. Next base: position 7,211 of record JAFPBC010000133.1, read on the forward strand.
ACGTTGCTTCCGCGATGAAGACTTGCGTGCAGACCGTCAGCCGGAATTCACGCAGCTCGATATCGAGATGTCGTTCGTTGACGATGAATATATCTTGAGCATGATGGAAGAAATGGTTGCAGAACTCTTCAAAAATGCACTCAACGAAGATATCAAAACACCGTTCCTCCGCATGACGTGGGATGAAGCGATGGACAAATACGGTTCGGATAAACCGGATCTTCGTTTCGATATGCCGCACATCAACATCTCCGATGCTGTTCGCGGTTCGAACTTCAAAGTATTCGAAACGGTCCTTCAGGCAGGCGGTGTCGTAAAAGCGATCAACGTCAAAGGTTACTCCAACATTCCGCGCCGCGAACTCGACGGTCTCGTTGAATTCGTAAACATCTACGGTGCAAAAGGTTTGGCTTGGATCTGCTATACGGAAGACGGCATCAAATCGCCGATCGCGAAATTCTTCTCCGAAGAGATCTTGGCAAATATCAAAGAAACGACGCAGGCAGAAACAGGCGACCTTCTCCTCATCATCGCCGACAAAGCTCCTGTCGTAGCACAGGCTCTCGGTGCGCTCCGTCTCGAAATGGGTAAACGTCGTAACTTGATCGACGAAAACAAACTCTCCTTCCTCTGGGTAGTAGACTTCCCGATGTTCGAATATGACGAAGATGACAAACGCTGGGTAGCAATGCACCATCCGTTCACGGCTCCGCGTGAAGAAGATATAGAGCTTCTCGATACCGACCCGGGCAAAGTCAAAGCAAAAGCTTATGACATGGTCCTCAACGGTACAGAGATCGGTGGCGGCAGCCTTCGTATCTACAACCGTGATCTTCAGGAAAAAGTATTCAAAACGATCGGTCTTACGAGCGAAGAAGCACACGAAAAATTCGGCTTCATGCTCAATGCATTCGAATACGGCACGCCGCCGCACGGTGGTCTCGCGTTCGGTTTGGACCGCTTGATCATGATCATGGCAAAACGCTCCTCGATCCGCGACGTAATCGCATTCCCGAAAACGCAGAGCGCGACTTGCATCATGACGCAGGCACCGAGTGAAGTAGCACCGAAACAGCTTCGCGAACTCTCCATCAAAACGGCCGTTATCGCGAAAAAATAAATCGACAGTGAAACGAATCTTGATTTTATGAAAATTATCTGATAATATTAAGATGTAGTTTAAAGGGAATTATACCTCTGCTGTGTGCGATTATCGTTGATGTGTTTTGAGCCAACACATCACGATAGGGCTATTAATACTCCGCTTGCAGGATGATACCTCCGATTTTTCGCGAGGGACACAAAGCATTCGGGATTATGCCCACCTGCTTAGGCAGGTTCAAAACGACAACGAGAAACGGCATGATGGAGGGTAAGTCCTAAAGATATAAAGAATGCTTCGGCATTCTTTATATCTTATTTTTTTATCTGAAACGAATCAGAATTGAGTGGAGGACGATCCATGGACTCGATTGATCTATTTTCCAATATAGAACCGCAAACTACATATACCAAAGAACCTTTGGCGGTACGGATGCGTCCGAAAACGCTTGCCGATTTTATCGGACAGCATGAAATAGTAGGACAGAAACGCTACCTAAGACGCATGATAGACAGCGATAATATCCCATCGTGCATCCTTTACGGACCTCCCGGAACGGGGAAGACGACGCTTGCGGAGATCATTGCCAATCAGACACGCAGTTATTTTGAAAAGCTCAATGCTGTCGCGGCAGGTATCGCGGATGTGCGCAAGATCGTCGATCTGGCCAAATCGAGACTGAGACAAGAACGCAAACGTACCGTTCTCTTTATCGATGAGATACATCGTTTTAACAAAAGTCAGCAAGATATCTTGCTTCCGTACGTGGAAAACGGCATCGTTACGCTCATCGGTGCAACGACGGAGAATCCGTTCTTCTCTGTCAATTCACCGCTCCTTTCGCGTATGCGTGTCCTTCGATTCCGCAAACTGGAAGCTGATGAAGTCGTCTTGCTCTTGAAACGAGCACTCACGGATACGGTAAACGGACTAGGCAAAAAACAGCTCTCTTGTGATGATGAAGTGCTCAAACGCATCGCAGAAGTCGCAAGCGGAGATGCCAGAACAGCGCTCAACCTCTTGGAAGAATGTTCGATGATGGTCGAAGATGACGGTATCATAGAACCAGAGTATATCGACGAAGTCATGGGCGAGAAGATACAGTACTACGATAAAAACGGCGACAACCATTACGATGTTGTATCTGCTTTCATCAAAAGCATGCGCGGTAGCGATGCCGATGCGGCACTGCATTACCTTGCACGCATGATCAGCGCAGGGGAGGACCTCAACTTCATCGCACGTCGTATCGTTATCTGTGCATCAGAAGATGTCGGCAACGCAGACCCGCAGGCACTTGTCGTAGCGATGGCTGCCGCGCAAGCCGCACAGTTCGTCGGTTTTCCCGAAGCACGGATACCGCTTGCGCAGGCTGTCACGTACATTGCCTCCGCGCCGAAAAGTAACGCAGCCTACGTGGGTATAGATGAAGCTTTGTCGGATGTGCGTCACCGCGACTGTGGTACCGTACCGCTTCATCTTCGTGATGCGCATTACAAAGGCGCAAGACAGTTCGGTCATGGTGATGGGTATCTCTATCCGCATGACTATCCCAATAACCATGTACAGCAACAATATCTCCCTGATAAACTTACCAAAGCAACTTATTACCGTCCAACGAATAACGGATATGAACAGAATATCAAAGACATAAAAAATAAACGTAAAAAATAATTATTTTCCGTTAGTAGCTATTGACAATGTGGTGAGAATCTGTTATTTTAATAATAGATAAAACACATATACTTAATAGGAAATGTATAAATGCTATATGTTTCAACCACATTAGCAATAAGACTATAACGATAAGGGGAAATGATTATGAGAAAGGTTTATTTTGATCATTCGGCAACGACACCGACTGCTCCGGAAGTTGCCTCTTTGATGGTAGAATATATGACGACCCATTATGGCAATCCGTCGAGCGTGCACAGTTTTGGTCGTGAGACGAAAAAAGCACTTATCAAAGCACGTGCACAGGTGGCCGAGCTCATCGGTGCAAATCCGCTCGAGATTCTTTTCACGAGTGGCGGTACCGAGGCAGACAATATCGCTATTCGCGGTGTAGCCAAAGCGAATAAAAAACGCGGCAATCATATCATCACAACGCAGATCGAGCATCACGCTGTACTGCATGCGTGCGAAGCGCTTGAAAAAGAGGGTTTCCGCGTAACGTATGTACCTGTTGATGAATATGCGCGAGTGAATCCGAAAGATATCGAAGACGCTATTTGCGATGATACGATCTTGATCAGCGTGATGTTTGCCAATAACGAAGTCGGTACACTTCAGCCGATCAAAGAGATCGGTAAGATCGCCAAAGAGCACGGTATCTACTTCCACACGGATGCGGTGCAGGCAGTCGGCAACTATCCGATCGATGTGAATGAATACGGCATCGATCTCTTGACGATGTCGGCGCATAAATTCCACGGTCCGAAAGGTGTCGGCGCACTCTATATCAGAAAAGGCGTGAAGATCAGACCGATCTCGTTCGGTGGTGCGCAAGAGCGTACACTTCGCCCGGGTACAGAGAATATCCCCGGTATCATCGGTCTCGGTAAGGCGGCAGAGATCGCTAAAGCAGAGCTCGAGGGTAAGATGGCACACTTGCAGAGACTTCGCGATAGACTCATAACAGGTATCCAAGAGCGTATCGATGAAGCGAAGCTCAACGGACATCCGACAGAGCGTATGCCGGGCAATGTAAACTTCAGTTTCCGTTATATCGAAGGAGAGGCACTCCTTCTCAATCTTGACCTGAGAGGCATCGCAGGTTCGAGTGGTTCGGCTTGTACGTCGGGCTCGCTTGATCCGTCGCACGTTCTCTTGGCGATGGGAATGACGCATGAGATCGCACACGGTTCGCTCCGACTCAGCTTGGGGCGCGATAATACAGACGAAGATGTGGACTACTGCTTGGAAGTTCTGCCCGAGATCGTGGCAAGACTGAGAAGTATGTCGCCACTCTACAACGGTAATAAGGAGGCATAACGTATGTATACAGATAAAGTAATGGACCATTTCACGAATCCTCGCAATGTAGGAGAGATCAAAGACGCAAGCGGTGTCGGTGAAGTCGGCAACGCAAAATGCGGTGATATCATGAGGATCTACCTTGATATCGAAGATGATCGCATCAAAGATGTTAAGTTCAAAACATTCGGTTGCGGTGCAGCGATCGCAACGAGCAGTATGGTGACAGAACTCGTTATCGGCAAGACGCTTAAAGAAGCGCTCGAAGTAACGAACAATACGGTGGCAGAAGCACTTGACGGACTTCCGCCGGCAAAGATGCACTGTTCGAACTTAGCGGCAGATGCGATGCATGCAGCGATCCAAGATTATATGAAAAAAGAGAAAGTGCAGGCATAAATGATGAAAAAGCAACGCGTTGTAGTTGCGATGAGCGGGGGAGTGGACAGTTCTTTAACTGCCGCTCTTTTGCTGCGTCAAGGCTACGAAGTAATCGGCGTTACGATGCGCCTTTGGAATGACCCGACGTTACCGAAAACTGAAGAAGACCCGTCACAGCGAGCTGTCGATGATGCGAAAGCCGTTGCCGATGCACTCGGTATCGAGCTTCATGTCGTAGATTACTATGACTTATTCGAGGAGAAGATCGTTTCGTATTTTATCCGCGAATATCAGCGTGCGAGAACGCCGAATCCTTGTATCGTATGTAATCAGGAATTGAAGTTCGGTGCGCTTCTTGCCAAAGCACGTGAGCTTGGTGCGGATTATCTTGCAACAGGGCATTATGCACAGATAACGTACGATGAAGCGCGTGATGAATATTTCCTCCAAAAAGGTCTCGATCCGAAAAAAGACCAGTCGTATGTGCTGTATCACATGAAGCAGGATGTTCTCAGACACTTCTTGTTCCCGCTCGGCGGTATGGAGAAGAATGAAACGCGCCGTTTGGCAGAAGAGATGGCTCTTCCTGTTGCACATAAAAAAGAAAGTCAGGATATCTGTTTTATTCCCGACAATGATTATAAGGGGTTCTTAGAGCGCCATTGTCCGAAGATGTTCCGTGCAGGAAAGATCATCGACATGAAAGGTAATGTGCTCGGGAAACATAACGGACTTGCGCGTTATACCATCGGTCAGCGCAAAGGGCTTGGTATCGTAGCACCGCATCCGCTCTATGTTGTCGGTATGGATCAAAAGACGAATACGCTTTTTGTCGGCGAGAACAAGGACTTGTTTATCCATGAGCTGATCGCGGAAGATGTGTCGTTCGTTGCCAAAGAACCTCCGACAGAATCGTTTGTGGCAGAAGCGAAGATACGCTATGCCGCACCGCCCGCGCGAGCGCGCATCACACCGATGAAGAATTCTCGTGCGCTCGTATCGTTCGACGAACCGCAGCGTGCTATGACGCCGGGGCAATCGGTCGTATTCTACGATGGAGACACTGTTCTTGGCGGTGGCATCATTCGTGAACCGATCCGCGAAGATAAATAAATATAGTGTAAGAGAAGATCACACCCTATTTGCCCGGATGACAAATAGGGTGAGTTTTTACCTTGTGCAGATAATATTACCTTGAAGAAAGGAGGGGGCATATGCGTATTATTGAGTATTGGAGGGTATTAAAGCCGTTTTTTAAAGAGCATTATCGGATATTCGTCGGCGGTGTATTGTTTTTGATCGTATCAGACCTTTTGCAGACGCAGCTTCCGCGTCTTGTCGGTGCGGCGGTCGATGAAGTTGCTGCAAGAGAGAATGTGTGGCAGAGTCTTGTGTATCTGCTTGCGGCAGGTTGTGGTATGGCTATTACGCGGTACGGATATCGCAGTTTTGTTTTGATAGGGATACGCAGGCTCGACTTTTATCTTCGAGGGAAGATATACGCACATGCGCTTCGGCGTCCGCTCGGATATTTTGAAGAACATGGACCGGGGAAGGTACTTGCACTTATCAGCAACGATATTTTGGCTGTGCGTAACGCACTCGGTGTCGGACTTATCATTTTTCTTGATGTCATATTGGTCGGGGCTATTTCTTTTTATATGATGGCTGAGATGCTTGATGCTTTTTTGACGATGCTTGCGATGATACCATTGGCTGTTATGCTCGTATTCGTCACGCTTCGCAGTCGGATGATACATACACGATTCCAAGCTGTGCAAGCGCAATACAGTGATCTAACTTCGATGGTACAAGAACTGTTGAGCGGTAATCGTATCATCAAATCGTTTGCGATAGAAGATAACGTGCTTGAGCAGTTTTCAAAAGTCAGCTATGAAGCGTACGAGAAGAATATGGCTCTTGCCAAGGTGCAGTCTTTTTTCGTGCCTGTCACGCAGCTGTTGCCGCTGGTCGGATATCTGGTCGTGCTATATTATGGAGGGCAGTATATCATGGCAGGCGATATGACAGTCGGCGAATTTACCGCGTTTATCGGGTATCTGGGGATGCTCATCATGCCTATCAGCGGTCTGGGGTATCTTATCAACATGGTTCAGCGCGGTGCGGCTTCGATGGATCGTCTGCTCGATTTTTTGGCAGGTGTGCAAGATGAAGCGGAGATCGGAGAAGGACAAGCGGTGCAAGGGACGGCTATCGAAGTGAGAAATTTGTCGTTTCGTTATCCGCAAGGTGAGAATGATTGTTTAAAAGATATTTCGTTTTCGATAGAGGCGGGCGGATTCGTCGGTATCGTCGGTATGACGGGGGCGGGCAAGTCGACTCTGTTGAAGCTGTTGCTGAAGTTGTATCCGATCGAACGTGGTACGATCTGTGTGAGTGGAGATGATATCACGACGCTCGATACGCATCAGCTTCGTCAGATGATGGGATATGTTCCGCAAGACAGTATGCTCTTTTCGCGGTCTATCCGTGACAATATTGATTTTGCAGGGAGCGGAGACGACAGCAAGATCGGAGATATCCTTCACATGACATCGCTTGATCAGTGTATAGCCGAAAAAGAAGACGGGCTTGATACGCTTCTCGGAGAAAAAGGACATCGTTTATCGGGCGGGCAGAAACAACGTGTCGCGCTTGCACGTGCGCTTATCAAGCAGCCCAAGATATTGCTCCTCGATGATGTGTTCTCGGCACTCGATTATCAGACGCAGGAGCAGATTCTGTCGCGTATGCATGATATCACGGCAGGACGAACAGTGCTTCTCGTATCGCAAAGGATAGCCGCCGTGGAAAAGGCTGATATGATACTTGTTATGGAAGACGGTAAGATCGTTGAGAGAGGAACGCACGATTCTCTCTTAGCACAAAAAGGTCTCTATTATCAGCTCTATGCTCGTCAGTCGATGAAGGAAGGGGGCGAGCAAGATGAAAGGTAACAGAAATCGTGTGTTCGATATCGGAAATGTCGGTCGCCTCTTGATACGATTCGCGAAACCGTCACGATATCTCTTCTTCCTTGCGGGCATCTTGATGCTGACGGCAACACTGCTCGATCTTTTCAGACCATACTTGCTCAAGGTAGCGATCGACGATGCTATCATGCAGAGTGATATGGCAGGGCTATACGATATCATCATCGTCTATTTCGCATCGCTTATCGGAAGCGGTATCGTTATCTATGCACAGACGATGATATTACAGCACGTCGGGCAAAAGATCATCCATCAGATGCGCGAGCGTGTTCTAAAACATATCTTGTCACAGCCGTATGACAGCCTGCAAACAAAGTCGGTCGGTGCAATGCTGACGAATGTGACAAACGATACGGAAGCGGTCAAGGAACTGTATACAGGCGTCTTGGTCGCATCGATCTGTGATGTGTTGATCGTGGTCGGTATCTTGATCACAATGCTTATGATGAATTGGCAGTTGGCGATATTCGTCGTAGTGATGATGCCCGTACTGTTATGGGGGATAAGATGGTACAAACAGCATAGCCGCAGTGTATATCGTGTGCTTCGCGAAAAAAACGCGCAGGTCAATATATATCTGCAAGAGAGTTTGCAAGGCATTGCGATCGTGAAGGCGTTTTCTCGATTGAAACAAAGCGAAGAAGAATTTCACTCAGTCAGTAGAGAGTATCTCGACGCAGGCGTACGAGAGATCAAAGTGACTGTTCTGTTTCGCCCGATGATAGATCTGTTTGCCATTCTTGCTGTCGTATCGGTGCTTGTCATGAGCGGAACGGTAACGAGGGCGGGCGGAACAGAGATCGGTGTTATCGTCGCGTTTATCCGTTACACGGAAAAACTGTTCTTCCCGATAAAAGACCTTGCGGAAAAATACAACCTTCTGCAATCTGCCTTGGCGGCAGCCGAACGCATCTATCATCTGTTAGAGGACGAGTCCGAGCCGCATGAAAAACGTATCGGTGAACGCATCGACAAAGTTCGTTCTATTGAGTTTCAACACGTTTGGTTCGCCTATGAAGGAGAAAACTGGGTCGTTCGTGATATATCTTTCCGCATCAACGAAGGCGAGTTTTGGGGGATAGCAGGCAAGAGCGGTGCAGGCAAGACAACGCTCATTCACTTATTGTTGGGCTTCTATCAGCCGACACGTGGTCGTATCCTGCTGAACGGCAGATCGCTTGATGTCTATGATATCGAATCGGTCCGCCGTGCGATAGGACTGGTATTCCAGGATATCCATCTGTTCAAAGGAACGATAGCCGATAACATCACTTTGTTCCGTCCAATGAAAGAGGCGAGCGTAGTGCGGGCGGCACAGACGGCAGGCATCGCAGAGATGATAGACAGACTTCCGCGCGGATATCGGACAGACATCGGATACGACGGATTATCATTGTCATCGGGAGAACGACAACTGCTCTCGATGGCACGTGTGTTGGCGAGTGATGCCGATACGCTCATCCTTGATGAAGCGACATCGCATATCGACAGTCTGGCAGAACATCGACTGCAATGCGCCTTGGAAAGTGCGGCAAAAGAACATACCGTACTGGTGATAGCACACCGCTTATCAACGATCCGTGAGGCTGACGGTATCCTTGTCATGGAACAGGGAGAGGTCCGTGAACAAGGTACACACGAAGAATTGGTAGCGAAACAGGGAATATATTATGATTTATGTCAAATCGGATAAGATTTTTTAAAAATAAAAGTAGACTAATCTTGTCTTCTATGATATAATAGAAATATCATTGATGGAGAGGATGACTTTGAATGACAGCAAAAAAAGATCGATTGGATAAAGGTGCTATCGTACAGCGCGACATGAATACATATGCAGTTGCACCGCACATCCCGGGTGGTATCATTCTTGATAGTAACGTATTGCGCAAATTGGCAGACGTAGCAGATAAATACGGTGCACAGGCACTCAAGATCACAACGGCACAGCGTATCGCTATTGTTGGCTTGAAAGAAGAAGACTTGGATGATGTGTGGAAAGACTTGGATATGAGCCCGGGTCACGCACTTGGTTCTTGTGTACGTAGTGTACGTATCTGTCCGGCAACGACGTTCTGCAAACGTGCAAAACAAGATGCCGTCAGTCTCGGTCTTGAGATCGACAAATTGTATCACGGTATGCCATTACCGTCCAAATTCAAAATCGCTGTATCGGGTTGCCAGAACTCTTGCTCCGAACCTGCTTGCAAAGACCTCGGTATCATGGGTACGCCGAAAGGTTATACGGTCATGATCGGCGGTAACGCAGGTGTTCTTCCGCGTTTGGCTGATAAGATCGCGGCAGATCTGACGCATGATGAAGTATTGGCACTCGTTGCTAAGATCGTTGAGTACTACAAAGCAACGGCCAAACCGCATGAACGCTTGGGTCGTATGATCGATCGTATCGGTCTTGATGAAGTGAAAAAAGCGATCCTCGGAGAATAAGAATACAGACTGCCTTATTGAGGGCAGTCTTTTCTTTTTTAGAAAATAATAATGTACACAATCAAAAGAACGATTTACGAATGATGTATTTTCCGCTACAATAGAAGAAGATTCATTTTCGGAATAATCGGAGAAAGAAGGATGCAAAAATGATCATTGATGTATGTTTTGTTCCTGCAGAATACGACGCAGAGAAATATAAAGGATATACGGCTGTTGTCATCGACGTGTTCCGTGCGACGACTACGATGGCGGCGGCATTTACGAACGGTTGTGCAGGCATCATCCCTGTCAAAACAGTCGAAGAAGCATTTGCCAAACGTGACGAACTCGGCGGCGATGTCATCCTTGCGGGTGAACGCGGTGGCGTGTTGATCGAAGGTTTCGATCTCGGAAACTCTCCGTTTGAATATACGCAGGAAGCGATTGGCGGTAAGACGCTCGTCATGACAACGACGAACGGTACGTTTGCGCTCAATACAGTATTGTCCGCACCGTGCATCTATACGGTATCCTTGGCAAGTTGTGCGGCAGTCTGTCGCGCGCTTCGCGAAGACGGTCGTGATGTCGTTATCGTCTGTGCGGGAACGGAACGCAGATTCTCCGTAGAAGACACGCTCTGTGCAGGTCTTATTGCGGATAGATTGTCTGATATCGCAACGCTTCGCGACAAAGCGTGTGCGGCACAAGCGATGTATCAGGGATATCGCGCGAAGGATTTTGAAGCGCGCGTGACGGCATCGTCGCATGGTCAGTACTTGGTAGTACGTGGATTCGAAAACGATGTGGCGCATTGCTTGCTCCATGATATCTATGATGTTGCTCCCATTTATCGAGA
>JAFPBC010000134.1 GCA_017390595.1 Selenomonadales bacterium
ATAGGAGAGTTATTGGAGGTTTGCAAAAATGTTTCATTTTAGTATGCCTGAATTGATATTGATCTTAGTTATTGCGCTTGTTGTGTTCGGCCCGGGCAAGTTGCCTGAGCTTGGCAAGTCTCTCGGAAAGAGCCTGCAGGAGTTCAAACGTGCGGCGAATAAAGAGGTCGAACCTATCAAAGAGGAATATATAGATGTCAAAGCAGAAGTAAAAGAAACGATCGATTCTGTGAAAAAGGAAAGCGAGGGAAAGTAGATGGCAGATACTCCATCTAATCTTCCGTCGGAGCAAGAAGATCACGATGAGGAGATGACAGCTGTCGATCATCTGGAAGAACTTCGTCGTCGATTGATCATTTCGATCGTAACGGTGATGATCGCAAGCGGATGTTGCTATTTTTACGTAGAAGAGATGGTCGGCTTTTTGACGAAAGAAGCCGGTAAACTCTATTACATGAATCCTGCCGAAGCATTTTTTACATATCTGAAAGTGTCTGTATGTGCGGGATTTTTGATCAGCATCCCTGTTTTGATGCATCAGTTCTGGGCATTCGTCGTGCCTGCGCTGACGAATAGGGAGAAAAAAACGTTCGATATTATCGTGCCTGCATCGGTAGTGCTGTTTTTTATCGGTCTGGCATTTTCATATTTTTTAGTGTTCCCGACGGCTGTTAAGTTTTTCATGGGATTTTCGACAGACACATTGCTTCCGATGTTCTCGATCGGACATTATCTGTCGTTCGTCATTGCATTCGTATTGCCGTTTGGATTTGTATTTCAGTTACCGATGGTCGTATTGGTGTTGGCGAAGCTGGGTTTTTTGACTTCGACTTTTCTGAAAGAAAAACGCAAATACGTCATCGTAGGTGCATTCGTGGTAGGGGCGGTCATTTCGCCGACACCCGACATTTTTTCACAGTGTATGATCGCGATACCGATGCTGCTTTTGTATGAGTGCAGTATTATGATCGTTGAATATTTCTTAAAAAAGTAGATTGAGGAAGGGGAATCATTTTGGCTTTTACAGACATGAGAGAATTTATCGCAGAATTGGAGAGACGCGGTTTGTTGAAACGCATCCGTACTCAAGTTGACTGCGAATTGGAGATCACGGAGATCACGGACCGTGTCTCGAAAATGGAAGGTAAGAAAAATGTTGCATTGTTGTTCGAGAATGTAAAAGGCTACGATATGCCTGTCTTGATGAATGCGTTCGGTAGCATGGAACGTATGGCTATCGCGCTCGGCGTAAACGAAGTCGATGATATCGCGAACCGCATTCGCGAGATTTTGAAACTCCCGTATATATCGCTTCAGAACAAACTCGATTTGGTAAAAATCATTCCGCAGGCGAAAAAAGCGATCAACTTCCCGAAATACGTGAAAAAAGCACCGTGTCAGGAAGTTATCATCAAAGATCGTCCCGATATCGAAAAATTCCCGATCTTGAAATGCTGGCCGGATGACGGCGGTCGTTTTATCACACTTCCGCTCGTATTTACGAAAAATCCGAAAACGGGCAAACGTAACGTTGGTATGTACCGTTTGCAGGTCTATGATGGACAGACGACAGGTATGCATTGGCATATCCACAAAAACGGTGCAGAAAACTTCCGCGCACACAAAGAGCTCGGCAAAGACCGCATCGAAGTAGCAGTAGCTATCGGTGGCGACCCTGTCTTGACGTATGCGGCAACGGCTCCGCTTCCGCGTGACGTTGACGAAATGGTATTCGCAGGCCTTCTTCGCGAAAAAGCAGTTGAGATGGTCAAATGCGTAACGGTCGATGTAGAAGTACCTGCACATTCCGAGATCATCCTCGAAGGTTATGTCAAACTTGACGAACTTCGTCGCGAAGGTCCGTTCGGTGACCATACGGGTTATTACTCGCTCGCTGATGATTATCCGGTATTCCATATCACGTGTATC
>JAFPBC010000135.1 GCA_017390595.1 Selenomonadales bacterium
GGCTTTGCGATTTCAATACGCACCGAAAAAATCAAAATCACCCCCCTCCCCTCTTTCATAGCCTATATATAGAAGAGAAAGGCGGTCTCCCTTATGCTCCGTCTCGCTCGCCCTGTCATTCACATCAGCACGAGCCGTCGGCAGTTGTCGCTTGCCGACGGTACTCGCGTACTTTTCACATATCCTGTCGGTATCGGCAAGGCTGTGACGCCGACACCGCTCGGAGACTTTTACATCGTGAGCCGTATCCTGCATCCCGGCGGGATCCTCGGTACGCGGTGGCTCGGTCTCAATTACGACGCGTACGGTATCCACGGGACGAATCGCCCCGAATCGATCGGCCACATGGTGTCGAACGGCTGTATCCGTCTCCATAACGAGCACGTAGAGATGCTATTTGACTACACGCCGTTTGGTACGCCTGTGTATATCCGCGGCTAGGTCTGCTATCCTGCCCGCGACTTCTTCTACCTGTCTTTGCCGCATCTGCCAGAAACGCATAACGACATCCCGTTCCGCAGTATCGAGCCACGCAGGCGGTATTTCCGCTATCATCTCAGCCACCTCATCATCGGTGACAGACAGTATCCGCCCGACGTATAGCGAGAGCGTTTCCCTCATCGGATAATGACGAAGAAGCCAGCCGAACGCGCGGCGTGCATTGACTGTCTCCGACTCGCCTCGCCGAAGAAGCGAACCTTCCGTCCACCGCCCGCTCCCGAAAAGATGCGAATGGTCGATCGCATAGATACGCCAGCCGCGCCCATCCCACCGCGCGAGAAAATTCTTCCGATTGAGCGTACGGTCATCATTATAAAAAAGGTGGTCAAACAACATCGTGCCGACCACCTCATCTTTGTTCACAGCCAAGCGCATCACGCGCCGACCGACATATTCACATCCTGTCAGATACCGACTGCCGAAATGGACGCCCTCATCGGCGCGCATCTTCCGCAGATACTTACTTCTCTTAACGAGCACAGACGGAATACAGACCATCTCGCCATGCGGCACACACAGCCCTATCCGCCTTGCCAGCCGAAAGCCCAGCCACTCGCTTGCCAGCACCTTCGGTCCGACTTTATTTCGCGTCAGCTTCACCACATATCGATGTCCGTCCTCCCCGACCATCAGCCGAGGCGACGTCACCCCGACACCGACCGCACCCAGATCACGCTTTATGATGATCACGCTCTGTTCACCTCAGTGCAGTCTATGAAGCCAAAAACGCATTTATGCCTTGCAGTCTATCTTGCGCCACAGATGATACGCCACACTGCCGCCCACAGCCAATATCACGCACATCATCACGACCGCGCCGAGCCAGCCGAACGTCTGATACGGGATACCCGTCAGCGACCCCCAGAGGCTCGCACCGATGTAGTAGCACAAGAGGTAAAGCGACACCGCCTGCGCCTTATCACCGCGACAAACGAGGCCGACCCAACTGCACGCCGACGAATGCGCGCCGAAGAAACCGAACGTAAAGATCGCCAAGCCCAGCATCTTTAATAAAAGCGGCGACGGAAGCGTCAGAAGCACCCCGACGAACGCTAAAAGAAAGCTCGCGCACAGCACCTTGCCATGACCGCAGATATCGGCCTTCTTACCCATATAAGCAGAAGCAAACGAACCGACCAGATACATCGCGTAGACGAAACCGATCTGCGTCTGCGTAAACGAATACGGCTCCTGCACCAATACGTACGGCAAAAAATTATACATCGCCATGAAGCATCCCATCACGCAAAACGCAACGAAATAGATCTCCACCAGATTCCGATTCTTAAAATTATCGAATATCGACTGCACAAAATTCGTCGGAGGCTTTTTCGCAGGCGTAAAATTCACCGACTTCGGAAGCGTAAACAGCACCCACATCGCAAGGATAAACCCAAGCACACTGATGCTCATCAGCCCGATATGCCAATCGTAAAGATCTGCCACCGCACTCGTTGCCAATCGCCCGAACAATCCCCCGAGCGAATTCGACCCGATATAGATACCGATGACCGTACCGATCGTCCGCGGATCGAACTCCTCATTGATATACGCGATAGCCGCCGCAGGGAACCCCGCGATAAACAGCCCCTGAAGCGCGCGACAGATAAGTATCATCTCGAACGCACCGCTCAGCGATGCCCCTATCATAAGGACCGCCGACCCAATTAAGGACACCACGATCGTCGTCTTACGCTCGAGCATCCCCGCGATACCCGCGATCAAGAGAAGCCCGATCGCCATACCGCCCGTCGTCATCGACATCGCAAGGCTCGCCGTCGACGGCAGAAGCCCAAACGTCTCCGACACATTCGGCAGAAGCGGCTGCATACTGTACGTCAGCCCAAAATTCGCCAGACTTCCGAATAATAATGCCACGATCGCCTGATAATACGCACGCGACCCCTGTGCAATATAACTACGTTTCATTGAACTCATCCCTATCCTTCTATTTATCCATAACTTTTATTGTACTCCTCTTTCCTTCACGCAGTCAACCGTAAACCAAAAAACGACGACTGTTACGCTGCTACCCACCTATTTACTCTGTATTTTCTGAAAAATTCATTCGTCCATTGCACAAACACGTTTCACACATCACATTTACAGCAAATCATGTATATTTATCCTGCATTCCGTATGTTTTTCCATGTATTTTGTATTTTTCCTTAATTTCCGCTTATAAATTATAAGTTTTTACCATTTACATATTGACACATTTACACATTTGGTTCATAATGTGTCTTGTGGATAATACAAATAAGAGATTTTATGTAGATAGAGGGGGATATTATCATGAACGCAAAACAGTATGTAGAGGCGTGTATCGCCGAAGTAGAAAGATTGAATCCGGGTGAAACGGAATTCCACGCGACGGTCAAAGAAGTATTGACGTCCATCATTCCGGCACTCGAAAAACATCCTGAATTACAGAAACAGGCACTCTTGGAACGTGTAACCGAACCGGAACGCATCATCATGTTCCGTGTTCCTTGGGCAGATGACAACAACGTGATCCACGTTAACAAAGGCTACCGCGTACAATTCAACAGCGCGATCGGCCCATACAAAGGTGGTCTTCGCTTCCATCCGAGCGTAAACCTCAGCATCATCAAATTCCTTGGTTTCGAACAGATCTTCAAAAACGCGCTCACGACGCTTCCGATCGGCGGTGCAAAAGGTGGTTCCAACTTCGACCCGAAAGGCAAATCCGACGGAGAGATCATGCGTTTCTGCCACAGCTTCATGGCTGAGCTCGCTCGTCACATCGGTCAGGACACAGACGTACCGGCAGGCGACATCGGCGTAGGCGCGCGTGAGATCGGTTACCTCTTCGGCGAATACAAACGTATCCGCAACGCTTACGAAGCAGGCGTACTCACAGGTAAAGGCCTCGGCTACTGGGGCAGCTTGGCTCGTAAAGAAGCAACCGGTTACGGTCTTCTCTACTTCGTTCGCCTCATGCTCGCAGACGCAGGCATGACGATCGAAGGCAAAACGACTGTCATCTCCGGTTCCGGTAACGTAGCAACGTACGCTATCGAAAAAGCACAGGAACTCGGCGCACACGTAGTAGCTTGCTCCGACTCCAACGGTTACATCTATGACAAAGACGGTATCGACCTCGCAGTTGTCAAAGAGATCAAAGAAGTCAAACGCGGTCGTATCAAAGAATACATCAACTATCGCCCGAACGCAGAATATCATGAAGGCTGCCGCGGCATCTGGACGATCCCGTGCGACGTTGCTCTTCCGTGCGCAACGCAGTCCGAGATCGACCTCGAATCGGCAAAAATTCTCGTTGCGAACGGCGTAAAAGCTGTCGGCGAAGGCGCTAACATGCCGTCCACGCTCGACGCTATCGCATACTTCATCGAATCCGGTATCATGTTCGCTCCGGCAAAAGCAGCGAACGCAGGCGGCGTAGCAGTATCCGCACTCGAAATGAGCCAGAACTCCATGCGTTATCGCTGGACGTTCGAAGAAGTCGATGCCAAACTCGAAAGCATCATGACGGCGATCTACAACGACTCCAAAAAAGCAGCAGAAGACTATGGCTATCCGGGCAAC
>JAFPBC010000136.1 GCA_017390595.1 Selenomonadales bacterium
GACTGCTGTTTGCACAGGTGCGGCCATGTCGCTGTGAGACAGGCTGTATTCTCTGCCGCACGGGTCGTAGCCGAGGAGCGCGTTTGATGCGGCGAGGTGTTCTTTCATCTTCGCATCGTGCGGATTCATGATAGGCGCGTTGAGGCCTGCGGCGAGACACATCGTGAAGAAGTTGGCATTGACGGACGGACGATTCGGGAGACCGAAGGAGACGTTGCTGAGCCCCATCGTCGTCGGGTGCGGATATTTGTCGCGGTAGAGACGAAGCGTGCGGAGCGTTTCGTTTGCCGCGTTTTGGTCGGTGGCAACGGTCATGACGAGCGCGTCAAGGAGGTAGTCATGCTCGCCGAGACCTGCTTCTTTTGCCTCTTTTAAGATGGTATCCATGACGGAAATACGCTCTTTTGCTGTCTTGGGGATACCTGCTTCACTGATCGGCAGGCACAGGATCGCCGCGCCGAATCGTTTCGCGAGCGGAAGGAAGGTACGGATGCGGTCGGGTTCGGCGGTGACAGAGTTGATGAGCGCGCGACCGGGGTAGGCTTTGAGCCCTGCTTCGAGTGCGGCGACGTCGCCTGTGTCGATAGCAAGCGGAAGGTCGGTCAGCATGGACAGCTCGCTGATGGCTTCTGCCATCATTTTGGCTTGGTCGATGCCGGGGACGCCCATGTTGACGTCGAGGATCGATGCGCCTGCTTCGGCCTGCGCGAGTGCTTCTTGTTTGACGGAGAGAAGACTGCCTGCTCTGATATCTGCCGCCATCTGTTTGCGTCCTGTCGGGTTGATGCGTTCGCCGATGAGGACGGGTGCGTCAAATGCCGATACGGCAACGGTCTTCGTACGGCTCGTCAGCATGACTGCCTGCGGTAATTCGGCGGGAGCGATCGGCTCCATATCGCGGACGGCTTCTGCCATCGCGCGGATGTGTGCGGGTGTCGTACCGCAGCAGCCGCCGAGATACGTTGCGCCTGCACGGATGAGCTTCGGTGCCCATTCGCCCATTTCTTCGGGAGACATCGGGAAGACGGTCTTGCCGTTCATGAGACGCGGAAGGCCTGCGTTCGGCTGGATGCTGATGGGCTTCGTCGTTGCGGCATGGAGCTTCTCGACGACGGGGAGAAGCTGTGCGGGACCGCAGGAGCAGTTCGCGCCGATGACGTCTGCGCCCATCGCGTCGAGGATCGTTGCGGCAGTCGTCGGGTCGGTACCTGTGACGGTACGGCCGTCTTCGCTGTACGACATCTGGCAGATGACGAACATATTCGTATTGTCTTTGACAGCGAGCAGAGCGGCGCGCATCTCCTGGATGTCGATAATGGTCTCGATGAGGATACAGTCTGCGCCTGCTTCTTCGAGTATCATCGCCTGTTCGCGGTAGATGTCGTAGGCTTCGTCGAACGACAGCTCGCCGAGCGGTGCGAGGAACTTGCCTGTCGGGCCGAGGTCGCCGACGACTTTGACATTGTTGCCTGCTTTTGCCGCTTCGCGTGCGATGGCAACAGCGGCGCGGTTGATCTCGGCTACGCGGTCTTCAAGTCCGTAAGCGGACAGCTTCTGACGATTCGCGCCGAAGGTATTCGTATGGAGCCAAGTCGTACCTGCCTCCACGTATTGACGATGGATGTCGAGGACGATGTCGGGATGGGTGATATTGTAGAGCTCGGGACATTCGCCCGGTCTCATGCCTGCGGCTTGGAGCATCGTGCCCGTTGCGCCGTCGAACATATGTATCATAGTGTGATCTCCTTTCGGGATGGGCATTTTTGATGAGTGCAAGCGGAACATCCGTGCGCGAGTGCTTCTGCCTTCTGTGCGCGGAGCGGAATGACCGCCGTGACCGATTTTCGCGGGATGAGCATCGACGACTCTGTGACGTTAATACCGATACTGTCGCCTTCGGACAACCGTACGATATCGCTCTGTACGGTGATATCCCAGTCGCCGTAACCCGGACTGAATCGAAAGGCCGTATAGAGCCCGCGCCGCTTTGCTTCTGCTGTGACCGTACGATTGAGGTAGTCGGCACACGCTTCGGTCGCCGTCGTTGCCGCCGCATCCAAAAGAAGCGCGCGGCTGTACTCGCCTGCCGAGAATGCGGAATCGATGGCCTCTTCAACGGCACTGCCGACGGTGACTGCCATCACGGCGAC
>JAFPBC010000137.1 GCA_017390595.1 Selenomonadales bacterium
AGTCGGTTTTTCCGTTTCGGCTTTCGCCTGTTGGATCGCATCATAGATAGCAGGAATGTCGTGACCGTCGATCTCGATAACATTCCACTGGAATGCACGCCATTTGTCCGCGAGCGGAAGCGGCGACATAACATCGGCAACATTACCGTCGATCTGAAGTCCGTTATAGTCAACGAATGCTGTTACGTTGCTGAGTTTGTAATGACCTGCAAGCATCGCCGCTTCCCAGATCATGCCTTCTTGCAATTCACCGTCGCCCATGAGAACGAAGATGCGGTGATCGCTGCCGTCAAGACGTGCGGCAAGAGCCATACCGTTCGCCGCAGCCAAGCCCTGACCGAGAGAGCCCGTGGACATATCAACACCCGGCAAATCTTTCATGCTCGGATGACCTTGCATACGCGTGTTTACCTGACGAAGCGACATCAGTTCTTCTTCCGGGAAATAACCTTTTGCCGCAAGCGTTGCATAAAGCACCGGTGCCGCATGGCCTTTCGACAATACAAAACGGTCGCGATTCGGAGCTTTCGGTTCTTTCGGATCAACGTTCATTTCCGCGAAATAAAGCGTCGTTACGATATCAGTCGCCGAAAGAGAGCCGCCCGGATGACCCGATTTTGCTTCGGTGATCATTTGGACGATGTTTCTGCGGATCGCTTTTGCTTTGGTCTGTAAATCAAGTACTTGTGTTTCTGTCAACGTATTTGCCATTAAAAACCCCTCCTAGTGAAATAACAGCATCATCGAATGTCTGCAAATCCTTTGCCCAAAACTTCGTACGCATCGGTCACGATGACGAACGCATTCGGGGCGTGTTCATGTATCAATTCTTTCAGCGGGGTGATCTGATCTGCCGTCACCACGCATAAAAGCACTTCTTTGGGCTGTCTGCTGTATCCTCCGCGCGCACCGATGATGGTCACGCCGCGAACGATGCGGCGGTTGACTTCCGCCGTTAAGACATCCGCTCGGTCTGTCACGATAAAGAACGCTTTGCTCGCCAGACCGCCTTCTTGAATGATGTCGACAACTTTCGACGTAACAAAAATCGAAAGTGCCGCATATAGTGCCAATTCGGCACTATCGAATACAATTCCTGCTAAAAAAACAACAATTCCGTCAGCCAGGAAAAGTGCCTGCCCTACGCTGATGCCCCATTTGTGATTGAGTATGGCCGCGATCATCGCCGTACCTGCCGTATTGCACCGATAGCGAAATACGATGCCTGCGCCGATACCTGCAAGCACACCGCCGTAGAGCGATGCTAAGAGGATATCTTCTGTCATCACGGGAAGATACGGTGCCGTGAAGTCGACGAGCACCGAGTAGAGCACCGCACCGTATATGGTGCGTACCGTGTAACCGCGCCCAAAAAGATAAAGACCGTAGCAGAGAAGCGGAATGTTGACGATAAGCATCACGATCCCGACAGGCCAGCCCGCCACGTGATAGAGGATCGTCGCAAGGCCGCTTAAACCGCCCGCCGCGATGCGATTCGGTATCAAAAACAGATTGAGTCCGACAGCACCCAAAAGTATCCCGAAACTGATGACCACATACTGTTTCACATATGACACCATGCGGACCACTCTCCCATACAAATAGTGAGAGCAATATGAAGTTGTATGTTATCGCAGGAAATCGAGTGCCAGCTCCGCGTTGCGCTCCGCCAGTCGGCGAAGGCCGCTCACAGCACTCTCTGTCTTTACATCATGTTGGTGGCGCGTCATCCATTTCGCGCGTACCGACTCCATGAGCATATCGCTCGTGACCTGTTCTAAGTCGGATACACAATCGCCTTCGACCGATTCCATGAATCGATCTATCTTCGGATCATACGAGATGCCGATCATCGGCACGTGCATGACACCCGCGAAGATGAGCGCGTGAAGTCTGATACCCACCAATAGATCTACATTACCGACGAGCGATAAGAGCTCTGTCGTAGTATATTCGTCTTCCAAGAAAATGGCGTTTTTGTAGCGCGACTTGTTGCGGATACGCTTCGCCGCCTCTACATCGCAAGGATACTGCATCGGCAGATATACGACTTGCGCGCCGAGTTCTTCTATGATACGGTCGGCAGTAACTGCCAACGCTTTTTTATAATCGTTTTTCGTTTCCCATTCGCGTACGGCAAACGCGACGATCGGCTTGTCCAAGTCAACACCGCTTTTGGCAAGTATCGTCTTGCCGAGATTGCGGTTCGCGGGATGAATAGCAAGTACCGGGTCGGCCGTCACTTCGATGTGAGGCTTGGTGATGCCGAGCGCGGCAAGCTCACGTCGCGACCCTTCGTCACGGACGGTTATCACATCGACGCGGTTTCCGACAGCACGCATGGCACGTCTTGCATTCTTACCGCGCAGTGGACCGATGCCTTGTGCGTAGAGCATGACAGGTTTGCCGAAGGCTTTTGCCATCGTAACGATACTGAGGTAGTAGTAGAGACTGCGCCAGCTCGTCACATCTTGAAACAGGCTCCCGCCCCCGCTGATGAGAAGGTCGCACTTTAAGAGCGCGCGACTGATACGCGGCAGGTGGAATCTGTGTACCGCATCGACGCCGTGACGCTTCTTCGTGTCAACGGGATTGCCCGAGATGACGGTGATATGCGCCTGCGGATCGAACTCCGTCAACACGTCTATCATCGCCGAGAGCATCGCTTCGTCGCCTGCGTTGGAATATCCGTAATATCCCGATATGACGATATTACTCATGTGCATTCAGCTCCTTCTGCACACGATACCATACTTTACGAAGTACCCATACACCGAGGACGGCGACCAAGCCGACACCGATACCTGCCGCCAAGCCGTCGAGCGCACGGATGAACGACATGAATACGGGCGTACGCATATGCGCGAACGTCTCAACGAGCGAGCCTTGCGCGATCGTTGCCGCTACGACAAGCAAGTACAAGAGGAAGTTCGGCAAGTTGCGATAGTAGGCGATCGCCGCCAAGAAGAAGGCAGGATGCCCGATAAGGAATTCTTTCGAACGCGGACGCGCATACATGACCTGTTCCAAGAACGCGCGCATCTTGAGCTCGATGCCCGGCACGGGAACACCGGCAGTATGTCCGCTTCGACCGATAAATATAAGTGCCGCAAGCGCCATCGCACCGATGAGTGCAAGCGACTTGACTGTAACGGGATAATTGAGCACCGTCTGTATCTGCGATGCAAACGACGGCGACTCGCTCGCACGTACTTCAAAGAGGGAGAAACGCACGAGATACGTGATGCTTATCAAGATGAGCGGCATCAAGAACGTCAGCTTGACACCACGGAATATCTCCGCTTCCAAGAAGAAACGGACATCGCTCAAGATACCTGCCACATAGAATCCGCCGATAAGCGAGGCGAATACGAGCACCGTCAGTCTGCCGATCGCACCGACTGTGATGCGTGC
>JAFPBC010000138.1 GCA_017390595.1 Selenomonadales bacterium
GAATCGCATGATAGAAGATGGCAGTTACGGCCAGATCATTCGCCTGGCAGAAGCGCTCCACGAGAAGAAGATCGCACAAATTGCCGATATGGTATTAAAACGCCGCAGTGCGCTTCGTTTGATATTGATCGCAGGGCCGTCGTCGTCGGGCAAGACGACATTTGCGCAGCGACTCAGTATTCAGCTTCGTGTGAACGGTATCAATCCGGTATCGATCTCAGTCGATGACTATTTCCATAATCGAGATGAGACGCCGCTTGACGAACAAGGCAACTACGACTTCGAGTCGATCGATGCTGTCGATCTGACGCTCCTCAATGACCAT
Organism: Selenomonadales bacterium; assembly: GCA_017390595.1. Classification (GTDB taxonomy): domain Bacteria; phylum Bacillota; class Negativicutes; order RGIG982; family RGIG982; genus RGIG982. The sequence continues at coordinate 326 of JAFPBC010000138.1, forward strand.
TTAACGAAGCTTTTAGCAGGGGAAGAGGTAGAACTACCATACTACAATTTCAAGACGGGAAAACGCGAATATCGCGGTAAAACGCTTCGTCTTGCACCTGACGAGGTACTTGTCGTAGAAGGTATCCATGCACTTAACGAAAAGATGACATATGCTATTGATCGCTCTTGTAAGATGAAGGTCTACATCAGTGCGTTGACACAGCTCTCTATTGACCGTCATAACCGTATCGCAACGACGGATGCACGTCTTATCCGTCGCATGGTGCGCGACCATCAATTCCGCGGTCGTGATGCGGTGCATACGCTCAGAAGCTGGTATTCCGTGCGAAACGGTGAAGAGAAGAACATCTTCCCGTATCAGGAAGAAGCCGATGTCATGTTCAACTCGGCACTTCTCTACGAACTCGCGGAACTTAAAAAACTTGCGAAACCGCTCCTTAAAGCGATCGATCAAAACGTGCCCGAATTTATCGAAGCACAACGACTTATCAACTTCCTCAACTGCTTCAAAGAACTGCCGAACGATAAGGATATCCCGCTCACCTCTATCTTGGGAGAATTCATCGGCAAATCGGGCTTTGGCGTAAACGAATAAGAAACTGCATAAAAAGATCGATCCTCCGTATGCCTGCGTGCATGCGGAGGATCTTTGCTTCAGCGTGCTATGGGTGTATCAGTACATCTTTGTAACTCACCTATACTGATAGTAGAGATAGCATCTGTGCGTGCGTACGTGGCTGATTTATCAGAAGGCGTGCGGTACACGGCAGGTGCTATCTCTATTTTTGCACGCGATAATTTTGTGTAAGCGATAGATGTAATATAGAGTAGGGGAGATATTTAAGCAAAAAGAAAAGCCTGTGCTTACGCACAGGCTTTTGCTTTTGTAATTAGCGGTTGTTTTTGAAGAATTCAAGAGCAACCTGCGGGAAGATCGCGTAGGAGAGAACGTCTTCGATGGAAGCGTTCGGGTAACCTGCGTCTGCCAACTGCTGTTTGAGTTCATCCAATTGCGGCGGAATGTTGTCTGCCGGACGGCAAGTGATTTCTTCTGCGCCGTTGAGGATTTTGTCTTTGTATTCCGGGTTAACCGGCTGCGGCGTACGGCCATAGAGACCACGGCAGAGATCACGGAATTCTTTCGGAACCATGGAGTAGCGTTCGCCACCCATTTTCGTCATCATTACGTTGAATGCAGCCATGGAACCAACGATCTGGCTCGTCGGAGTTACGAGCGGCGGGTAACCAGCGTCTGCACGAACGAGCGGCATTTCGTCGAGAAGTGCCTGATAATCTTCGTCGGATTCGAGACCCATTTCGGACATCTGTTTGCGCAAGTTGGAGAGCATACCGCCCGGGATCTGGAAGTCGAGAACGTTAACGTTCGTATCGAAGTGCGTGTTCAAGCCGAACTCGCCAGCGATTCTTTTCTTAACGCCTGCGAAGTGGAGAGCAACCGGTTTCAAAGCCTGACGGTCGATACCAGTGTCATATTCCGTACCTTCGAACGTAGCGATCATGGATTCCGTCGGCGGCTGGGAAGTACCGTTAGCGAACGTGGAGAGTGCGCAGTCGATGATGTCTACGCCAGCTTCAGCAGCTTTGAGTTCTGCCATTGCAGCCATACCGGAAGTATAGTGAGTGTGGAGATGAACCGGAAGGTCAACTTCAGCTTTGATTGCTTTTACGAGATCGTAAGCAACGTACGGTTTGATCATACCGGACATATCTTTGATACAGATGGAGTTTACGCCACGAGCCTGCAATTCTTTTGCAAGTTTAACGTAGTCCTGAGTCTGATGGTACGGGCTGATCGTGTATACGCATACACCCTGTACGTGTGCACCGGAAGCAACGCCGGCTTTGATTGCAGTTTCAAGGTTACGAACGTCATTGAGTGCGTCGAATACGCGGATAACGCCGATACCATGTTCAACCATTTTTTTAACGAACATTTCTACAACGTCGTCAGCATAGTGGTTGTAACCGAGGATGTTCTGACCTCTGAGAAGCATCGAGATCGGAGTTTTCGGCAAGTGTTTTTTGAGGGTTTTAAGTCTTTCCCACGGATCTTCGTTCAAGAAACGAAGGCAGCTATCGAACGTAGCGCCGCCCCAAGCTTCCAAAGCCCAGAAGCCAGCGTTGTCGAGAGTTTCCAACATCGGGATCATGTCTTCGATACGCATACGAGTTGCACACAAGGACTGATGAGCATCACGTAAAACTGTTTCCATAATTTTAACTGGTTTAGCCATTGGTATCTCCTCCTAAGAAATATGTAACTTTTCATGAATAGCCGTGATGTTTGTTGCCGAAAGTAATATGACGAGCTATCACTTCTGCCCCAAAAGCATCCGAATTATTCAACAATATTATTATAAATTTGAATGAATCATTTGTCAATTACCAGACGCTCAAATATTGTGACAAATTTAACATATTTATGATGTTATAAATAAATATTATCAGAGGTGAAGGCTTTTGGCGAAAATATTTATCATTTTATAAGAAAAAACGACGCCTGACAGCGTCGTTTTTTTAGTTGAGATTTGTGGCGGTAACGATGCGGTTACGACCTGTTTCCTTGGCTTCGTAGAGTGCTTTGTCGGCAAGAGAGATGATCTTTTCGCTGTCGGGTGCATGGGGTGTGACGGCGGGGTCGTAGGTGGCGATGCCGAGGCTTGCTGTGATGGAGGCGGTGAAGGTGCCGAGACTGTCGGGGAAGTGGCTTGTTTCGATGGTGGTGCGGAGCTTTTCAGCGATCGTATGGGCATCGGAGGAGCTGCATTCGGGTAGGATGATGCTGAATTCTTCTCCTCCGTAGCGGGCGGCAAGGTCGATGCTTCGGATGTTGTGGTGGAGGATCTGGCCGACTTGGGCGAGCAGTTTGTCGCCTGTGAGGTGTCCATAGGTGTCGTTGTATCGTTTGAAGTTGTCAAGGTCGAGCATGATGAGACTGAGCTGGCGTTTGAGAGAGGCAGAGCGCCTCAGTTCTGTTTTGAGGAGCATATCGAAATTGCGGCGGTTGGCAAGGCCTGTGAGTCCGTCGGATAGTGCCATGGATTTGACTTGGTTGTAAAGGTGCGCTTTTTCAAGCCCGAAGGCGACTTGACGGGCTATCAATTTGGCGAATGGATATCGTGAGAAGGTCGAGCTATTTAGTCCGCAAAGGAAGAATCCGAGTGTTTCGTGGTCGTTTTTTAGTGGGAGAAGAAGGTGGTGTTTGGCTGCGTACGATTCGGGTAAGGAGAGGTCGTCGGCAGAGAGCATGGCGGCTTCTTCTTGGGCGATGGCGATGGCGAGCTCTGTATGGCAGGAGAGGGAAATAGGCTCGGGCATGGTGGTGTTGATGAAGCGGTACGTTTCAGAGGCGGTATGCGTGATCGCGCCGATGCACCA
>JAFPBC010000139.1 GCA_017390595.1 Selenomonadales bacterium
GCTGGAGACTGCGCACTTCGGTGGCGAATTTTTCGAGCGAGCTTGCTGTGATGGCAAGTGCTGTCATGTATTCCGCGTGACGGTCGCGCTGGACGACTTGCGTGGCGATATTGACGTGTGCGATGCCGAGCCTGTCGCAGACGGCCTCTTCGATACGAGGGTCTGTCTCCGCGTACGTGCCGACAGCGCCCGACAGCTTGCCGACGGTGATGGTATCTCGCGCGCGTGTGATACGCTCGATATTGCGGTCTGTCTCGTCCATCCAGAGCGCGAACTTCATGCCGAGCGTCATTACCTCGGCATGGATGCCGTGCGTACGTCCGATGCACGGTGTATATTTGTGCTCGGCGGCGCGCCGTCGAAGCGATGCCCGAAGCGCGGCGAGGTCACGGAGGATGATGTCCGCGGCCTCTTTCATCAAAAGAGCAAGCGCGGTATCCTTGATATCGCTCGATGTGAGGCCCTGATGGATATACTTCGAATCATCACCGACACGCTCGGCAACGGCTGTCAAAAAGGCGATGAGGTCGTGGTGTACCTCCTTCTCGATCTCTTCGATACGGCGAAGGTCGAACGATGCGTTTTCTCGTATCGACATGGCCGCGTCACGCGGGATATATCCAAGCTCCGCCATCGCTTCACACGCGGCGACTTCTATCTCAAGCATCGTTTCCCATTCGTGCTGTTTCGACCAGACTCTTTTCATCTCAGCGTGCGTATACCTGTCTATCACAGCTCGTTCCTCCCGTCGATCTGTCTTATCACTACCGATAGGTTGCCCGAGATACACGTTTCTTAGTCGCACCGCCCGCACAAAAAAAGACCATGCCTTTTCTAAAAAAGCATGGTCATTCTTCTCGTTATTCGCTTCTGAGCGTAAGGTCGCAGAACTTCGTGAACTGGCTGTGGAAGAACAGTTTTACCGTATCGACAGGGCCGTTACGATGTTTGGCGATGATGATCTCGGTAATGTTTTTGTTTTCCGTTTCCTTGTCGTAGTAGTCCTCGCGATAGAGGAACGCTACGATGTCGGCGTCCTGCTCGAGAGAACCCGATTCACGAAGGTCGCTGAGCATCGGTTTTTTGACCTGACGCGCTTCGACGCTACGGCTGAGCTGGCTGAGTGCGATAACAGGCACTTCGAGTTCACGCGCAAGCGCTTTGAGGGAGCGCGATATCTCGGAGATCTCCTGCTGACGATTCTCGCTGCTCTTTTTACCGCTGCCCTGCATGAGCTGGAGGTAGTCGATGACGACGAGGCTGAGGCCTTGTTCCATCTTCAGGCGACGTGCTTTCGAGCGCATCTCGAGCACCGTGATGCCCGGTGTATCGTCGATGAAGAGCGGTGCCTGCGACAGCGCGTCCGATACGGTGATGAGCTTTTCCCAATCGTGGTCGTCAAGTTCACCGACACGGAGCTTCTGCGAGTCGATCGCCGCTTCCGAGCAGAGGATACGTTGTACGAGCTGTTCTTTCGACATCTCAAGGCTGAAGAACGCAACAGGTTTTTTCGAGCGAAGCGCGACGTTCGTGGCGATGTTCAAGGTGAACGCCGTTTTCCCCATACTCGGACGAGCCGCTACCAGGATAAGGTCGGACGGCTGGAGACCTGCCGTCAATTTGTCGAGGTCTTTAAACCCGCTGGAGAGGCCTGTGATGGCACCTTTCGACTGGAAGAGGTGTTCTATCTTGTCGAAGGCCTTATAGACGACGTCTTTGATAGAAGTGAAGTCACCGCTTATCTTGCGTCCCGATACTTCCATGATGGATTTTTCGGCTTTGTCCAGGATATCTTCAACGTCTTCGCTGTCTTCATACCCCATGCCCGCGATCTGCGTTGCGGAGTTGATGAGATGGCGGAGGATGGACTTCTCTTCCACAATTTTGCCGTGATGGACGACATTTGCCGCCGTCGGTACGGCATTGGCAAGCGACGTGATGTAAGCGATACCGCCGACACGTTCGAGCTTGTCTTGCTTGCGAAGATGTTCCGTTACCGTGACCATGTCGATGGCTTCGCCTTTGTTGTAGAGTTCCATCATCGCGTCGAATATCAAGCGGTTGGCTTCGCGATAAAAGTCGCCCGCCCGCAAAAATTCCGTCACTTTGGCAATGGCTTCTTTTTCTATCAGCATCGCGCCGAGCACGGCATATTCTGCTTCTAAGTTCTGCGGTGGTATCCGTTCGATCACAGTAGTGCCTCCTTTAGTCCGTAATATCTCCGATCAGTAATCGGATAGCTTCTTCTGCCGTCGCGACCGGATGAAGGTTCAGCCCGAGATGCGCGGCAGGGATGTCTTTTTCGTTTTCTTTCGGCAATATCATCGAAGTGATGCCTGCCTGTTTCGCGCCGTATGCTTTTTCGACGACACCGCCGACTGCTTTGACACGGCCTTGTATCGATATCTCGCCCGTGACAGCCATATCTTGACGAACAGGTCTTTTCGTCAGCGCCGACAGGATCGCCGCGAGAATGGCAACGCCTGCCGAAGGGCCGTCTATCTGACCGCCGCCGATGATGTTGATATGGACATCGTAGTCGGCGAGGTCTTTGCCCGTCATTTGGCGAACGACGGAGCTTGCGTTGAATACAGAGTCTTTGGCCATAGAGCCTGCCGTTTCGTTGAAACGGATATGGCCTTTGCCCGCTTCTTTGGCAGGGAATACGACGGCTTCTATCTCGATGACAGAGCCGAGGTAACCTGCGACACCGAGACCGAATACGCGGCCGATCTCGGGCTTGTCGGAGCCTTTTTGCGTGACGTATGCCGAAAGACGCGACGCTTGGATGACGCGGTAGATGTCGTCTTCGGTGATGGTGATGTTATCGTCATCGCCGTTCGCGCGATAGAGCGCGCCGCTGTACGCGTCGGCGAGCAAGTTGATAGCCTTGCGGCCTTCTATCGTATATTCGCTGATGATCTCGGCGACTTTGGCTTCTGCCTGAGCATGGAGCTTTTCCATCGCGCTTTTGATGATATCTTGGATATGCGACGGCGTGAGCGATTCGAAGAAGATCTCCGCGCAGCGCGAACGAAAGGCAGGGTTGATCTCATACGGAGCGCGCGTCGTTGCGCCGATCAGGATAAAGTCGGCAGGTGCGCCGTGTTCGAACAATCGGCGAATATAGTTCGGTACGCTCGGATCGCTCGTATCGTAATACGTCGAGTCGAACGATACCCGTTTGTCTTCCATGACTTTGAGGAGCTTGTTCTGGAGCATCGGGTCCATCTCACCGATCTCGTCGATGAAGAGGATACCGCCGTGCGCGTCGGTAACAAGTCCCGGTTTCGGTTCGGGGATGCCCGTTTCGGCAAGGTCGCGGCGTGCGCCTTGGTATATCGGATCGTGTACAGAGCCGATGAGCGGATTGGTGATATCACGCGGATCCCAGCGGAGCGTCGTGCCGTCTACTTCGACGAACGGCGCGTCTTCGGCGAACGGCGTATGCTTCAGCTCGCGCGCCGCCTGCAAAACGAGGCGAGCGGCAGTCGTTTTGCCGACACCGGGCGGTCCGTAGAGAAGAAGATGCTGCGGATAGACAGATGCGAGCTTCGATTTGAGCGCATCGACGGCACGTTCCTGCCCGATGATCTCCTCAAGGCTCTGCGGTCTTAACAGCTCGGGAAGAGAACGTGTGAGCGACTTCTTCTCGAGGGCTTCGAGCTTCTCGAGCTTTTTGATCGTCTGCGGATTCTCTGCCGTTTTTTCTTCTTCTTTGAGTATCTGTTGACGGATCTCGGAGACGTACTCTTGGTGACGTTCTTCCATTCGTTCAACGACTTTTTTCTCTATTTTGTCTTCGACCGTCTTACGCGCCATCATATCCGCGAGCTCTTCCTCGATATCGGCAAGCAGGGCAGGGATATCGGCAGGCTCGGGGATACGGTCGTGCGTCGGGTCCTGGAATACGAGTTTCTGAAGCGCGAGGATGCGGTCTTCCAATCGCTCGGAGCGGATCAGCTCGAGACAACCGAGTTTGCCCGCCCGCAAGATGACCTGTTCGGCACCGACGACCGTAGACAATACATTAAAGAGCACCGCTACTTGGCGTTCTAACTGGTCTTTTTGGTCGAACGTCACTTCTTCCGTCTCGGGGTCGCGCGAAAGAAACTTATTGAAAAAATCCATCATGGTCGGCCTCTTCCTACGCTTTGACGATGTTCACCGTAACCTGGCTCGTCACCTCGGGGTGAACCTTGATAGTAGCCGTGTACGTGCCTTCGCCGCGTACCGTACCATCGATCTCTATCTTGCGTTTGTCGATCGTGATCTTGCACTGTTTTTCAAGCGCGTCGGCAACGTCTTTGCCCGTTACCGAACCGAAGAGCTTGCCGCCTTCGCCGATCTTCACGGGGATCGTCACCGTTACTTTTTTCAGCTGCGCGCCGAGAAGAACAGCTTCTTCCGCCTGGATCTGTGCTTTGCGTGCTTCGGAACCTTTTTTCTGTTTGATGTTGTTGAGATTGACCGCCGTTGCTTCGATCGCTACTTTTTTCGCGAGAAGCACGTTGCGTGCGTATGCTTCCGATACCTCGATGATATCGTCTTTTTTACCCAATTTTTTAACATCCTGCAATAAGATTACTTTCATTGACTACACTCTCCTTCATCGCCTCACGTGTACGCTCGATGATCTCCTCACGTACCGCGGCAATACTTTTATCTTTGACCTGAGCACCGGCGACCGTCTGATGACCGCCTCCGCCCATCTGTTCCATCACCAGCTGAACATTGACCGAGCCGTCCGAACGCGCGCTCACGCCGACACCACCGTCGGCAAGCGAGAACAACACGTAGCTGACAGCCACGCCGTCTATCATCAGCATCATGTCGGCAGTCTGACCTGCCAACGCTTGTATATTCGCTGTGGGAAGATTATTCTCCACAGGACATATCCCAACCATGATCTTATCATCGACCACATCCGCGCGGCTCAAAATATCACTGCGCGTCTTGACCGTCTGATAATCCGTACGGAAAAGCTCCCTTACGAGCGGCGGCTCCGCACCGCATCGACGAAGATACGACGCCGCATCGAACGTACGCACGCCCGTCTGGATAGCAAAATTCTTCGTATCGAGCACGATACCCGCATAAAGAGCCGTCGCTTCGGCCTTCGTCAAACGGATATCCTTGCCGAAATACTCGATAAGCTCCGTCACAAGCTCGCTCGTAGACGATGCCGACGGCTCGAGATATACGAGGAACGGTTTCACGATGAAATCCTCACTGCGGCGATGATGGTCGATCACGACGACCTTCTCCGCGCACGACAGAAGCTTCGGCGCAGCCACACGGCTCGGACGATGCGTATCCACCACGAACACCAGCGCACCGAACAGAAGCGGCATTGCTTCTTCCTCCGTAATAAAGAGACGCGGTCTCTCTGCCACGAACAAGTCCGGCCCGTCGGCAGGCTCTGCCAATGCCGTATCCGCTTCCACCATCTCGACTATTTTTTGCACCGACAGATTCGACCCGCTCACGATGATATGCACATCTTTACCGAGCGATCTCGCCATCTGCGCCACCCCGACAGCGGCACCCAAGCAGTCAAAATCCTCCTGCTGATGCCCCATGATAAGGATAGACGACGCCTTCTGCATCATATCGTGGAGCGCGTGCGCCACAACACGTGCCTTCACGCGCGTATGCTTCTCGATCGCCTTCGTCTTACCGCCGTAAAACTCGACCTTACCGCCGATATTCACCGCGATCTGGTCGCCCCCGCGCCCAAGCGCAAGATCGAGACCCGCCTGCGCCGTATCGGCAAGCTCCGCGACAGACAACTTGCCCGACGCCACACCGACGCTGATCGTAAGCGGCATACGATTATTGCGATGGATCGCGCGCACCTTATCGAGCACCGCGAACTTATCCTTCAGAGCCATCTCAAGACCCTCTTCCGAAAACACAGCCACATACGTATCTTCCGTATACTTACGCAAATAGCCGTTCATACCCGCTACCCACTCGGTCAGGATCTTACCGACCTCAAGAAGCAGCATCGAACGCTGACGCTCCGTAAGACCTTGCAAAACGTCATCGTAGTTATCGATCTGAATGTACGAAAACACAGGCATACGAGCCGCGTAATCCTGCAAAATGCAGTCCTCTTCCGTAACATCCGACACATACAGCGCAAACAGCTCCTGATGCGCGGGATGATGATGCACCAAACGATACACCACACGAAGCGACTTGCCGTCCTTTTTAAGAGACAGCTGACCCGACTCCTCCGTCATATCCGAAAGCGGAAGCTCCGGCCACATCACACTCATCTTCTCGCCCGCCTTCACCTTCATACCGAGGAACGTATCGAGAAGCGGATTGCTCCAAAGAAGCGTCCCGTCACGGTCGATGAGAAGCATCGCCATCGGCAAGTTACGCACCGCGTACGACGTCGTACCGCCCACGCTCTGCACCAGCTCGTCCAAATACGTGTACAGCTCCTCCTTCTGAAGCGCGCGACGCTTATAGCAATGCACGGCAAAACAACCCAGCGCAACGAACCCAAGCGCGGCGAACCAAGTATGATATACACCAAGCACGAGCAAAAAGCACGCGATGACAGCCAAACAAATATAGATCTCCTTGTGATTCAGCGGATTTTGAGGCATCATATCCCCTCCGTTTCATTCTAATCTATATATTATACCTGTTTTCCGAGAAAATTGCGATAGTTTATCAACATATCTATCCCACCAAAAACCACCATCATAGTAGTAAAAAACTGACTGAAAAGAGCGATCACGATAAGAAGCCACCAGATCTTCTTCACAAACACATTTCGATTCGCGATATAACGAAGAAGCGCCGCCCCCTGCACAAACAAAACGAACGACATCGTAAGCTGAACATTCCACGATACCGTTATCAACATCTCATCTGCCCACTTATCGCCCCAATAAAGACCGACCAAAGACAAAACGAAAAGATACAGCACCCACGACGGGAACCGCCACATCTCAAACGGGCCAAACGACACCGTCTCCATACCGAGACGCGCAAGCACCACACGTGCCAAAACAAAATTCAGCACCGCCGTGATAAGACTGCAGATAAGAAGAACGCTCGGCAGCATCATCTTATACAGCTGCATAAGCGACTCGCCCAGCACGACCATCTGCGCGCGCGATGCCTCATCATCCGTCATAGCAACGATCATATCGATCCCCTGCATGATACCGTCCTGCATCTGTTGATTCAGCTCCGCAAGATCGACCTGCATCACAGCCATCGCCAAAACGATCGTCAAAACATTCGACGCCAGCGCGAAAAAAGTCGACACCGAAAGCGTCCGCCCTGCCGACACCCCGCGACGAAGACACTCGCCGAGCGCGACACCGACCAGACCGCCGCTCAAAAAGAGAAACAGCCCCGTCATCATATGCACCAAAAGACCGACAACCAACGCACCCGCGACAGCCGTCATCACACCGTAGCGAACACCGTGACGCGCACTCACCAACGCGATCGGAAGCGGCCACAACAGATTCACATACGGGATATACATACTCAAAAGCGCGATCGTCGCCAAAGACGCCGCCAAAAGCCCGCCCTCAACAACACCTCTCGCCTTCACACCTTGCATAACATCACTCCTTCGCCCTGCGATATCGCCGAAGCGCGCGATGATCGCCATAGCGATCCTCTGCCTCCTGCGCCATCGCGTCAAGAGGCCTGTCCAGCCTGCGCGTAACAGCCTCATCAAGCTCCTTGAACCCGACCCCCAAATGACGTCCCAGCACATAACACGACACCACCACACGCGAAAGCGCGTCTGCCATCGGCACACGCACACCGCCCGCGACCGCCCGCATCACCTCGCCCACACTAACGGCAAGCTCCGCCTTCAGCCACTCCAAAAGCCGTATCTTACGGATCATATCCGACTCGCGAATATTCACCTCACATCGCCTCCTCCCCTATCTATTCGGACAAGAAACGATATCTTCCTTCTTTTTCCAGTAAATCATATATCCGTATAAAACAAAAAGAGAACCGTTTGACGGTTCTCTTCTCATTCTTATTCTGCAGTGAACGGCAAGAGCGCAATGTTTCTTGCACGTTTGATAGCAACAGTAAGCTGACGCTGATGTTTCGCACAGTTACCGGAGATACGGCGCGGTAAGATTTTACCACGTTCCGTAATGTAACGGCGAAGTTTCGGTACGTCTTTATAATCGATAGCTTCTACTTTATCAACACAGAAGCTGCAAACTTTTTTCTTCGGCTTTCTGCCTCTTTCACGTCTCAATGAAATAACCTCCCTTTAAAATGGTATTTCTTCTTCAGGGAAGACCTCGCTACCAAAAGAACTAGCTTTCGACGAAGTGCTGCTCGGTCTATCCATCGGTGCAGGTGCACCCGATTTCGCTTCAAGGAACTCGATGTTCTGCGCGACTACCTCCGAAACGCGGCGTTTCTGGCCGTCATTTCCTTCGTAAGACCGAATCTGCAGTCTTCCTTCTACCAAAATCCGTCTTCCTTTGGTAAGATTATTGCCACAAATCTCGGCCAGTTTTTCCCACGCTACGATAGGAATAAAATCAGTAGTATCATTCTGCGCACCACCGCCGTAGCGACTTACCGCAAGGCTGAACGATGCGACCGCTTTACCATTCTGCGTATAGCGAACTTCAGGGTCTTGTGCAAGACGACCTACCAAAATAACCTTATTCATGGTATATTTCCCCCTGGCCTTATTCTTCTACTCTAACGATCATATGTTTCAAAAGCTCGTCCGTAATTTTCATAACACGGTCAGCTTCAGCCAAGACAGCCGGCTCAGCCGTTACGTTCATCAAGCAGTAGAAACCTTCTTGGCAATCTTTGATTTCATACGCCAAGCGTTTTTTACCCCAACGATCCGTGCTGTCAACAGTACCACCCTGGTTAGCGATCAAAGCTTCGAATTTAGCGATAACAGCGTTCGTAGCTTCTTCTTCCATAGGTTTTACAATGATTATGACTTCGTACTTTCTCACGAAATCACCTCCTCCTTTGGACTTTGGCTCCCTCGAGGGAGCAGGGAAGGTCAAAAATAACCTAAACCTGTCTTATTAGACCTAAGTATTATACCACTATAAAACACGCGATGCAATAGCAAAATATGCACAAATCAAAAAAATTTCTCCCCTTTTTTCACCGCCCTCACCGCGCACCGCACCGCCCGCATCCTGCCCCACACACAAACAAAAAAAGCCCCGACACACCTGCGTGCATCGGGGCTTCATTCACTTAATCAGATCAGTCTTTTTTGTCGAACAAGATAAGTGCGATGATCTCGAGGTCTTCGTCACCGTTGTTCGTAATGCCGTGCGTTTCGCCTTCCGGACAGTAAGCAACATCGCCCGGATAGAGTTTCGTTTCTACGCCGTTATCGTTGTAGTCGCCGACACCTTTGATGATATAATAAGCTTCGAAATCGTTTACGTGCTGATGGTTACCAAGCGTAACACCCGGTTTCAACACGTTATGCGCGAACAAACGGCCTTTACCGCAGAATTCATCGCCTTCGATAAGATTTTTGATGATCGTTTCGCCCGGGCCAC
>JAFPBC010000140.1 GCA_017390595.1 Selenomonadales bacterium
ACAATGTTAGATATCAAATTTGTACGTGAAAATCCTGCACTCGTAGAAGAAGCAGTCAAAAACCGCGGCGGCGAACTCTGCCTCGACGGTTTCCTTGCCATTGAAAAGAAACGCCGCGAACTTCTCACAGAAGTAGAATCGCTCAAAAATAAACGCAACCTCGCATCCAAAGAGATCAGCGTCCTCAAGAAAAACAAACAGAACGCAGACGACCTCGTAGCTGAGATGCGCGCGATCGGTGACAAGATCGCCGAACTCGACGCTAAGGTAAAAGAAGCCGACGAAGAAATGAAAAACATCATCCTCGGCATCCCGAACATCCCGCACGCATCGACTCCGATCGGCGCAAGCGAAGACGACAACCCGGAAGTACGCCGCTGGGGCACGCCGCGCGAATTCACCTTCCAACCGAAAGCACACTGGGAGATCGGCGAAGACCTCAACATCCTTGACTTTGAACGCGGCGCGAAAGTAACAGGCGCACGCTTCACCTTCTACCGCGGTCTCGGCGCACGTCTTGAACGCGCACTCATCAACTTCATGCTCGACCTCCACATCGACAAACAAGGCTACACCGAATTCTTCCCGCCGTTCATCGTAAACTCCGCGAGCGCAACGGGCACGGGCCAGCTCCCGAAATTCGCCGAAGATATGTTCAAACTCGAAGGCCTCGACTACTACCTCATCCCGACGGCAGAAGTACCTGTCACCAACTACCATCGCGGCGAAACGCTCGCAGGCGACCAGCTCCCGCTCTACTACACGGCATACAGCGGCTGCTTCCGCTCCGAAGCAGGCAGTGCGGGCCGTGACACGCGCGGTCTCATCCGTCAGCACCAGTTCAACAAAGTCGAAATGGTCAAATTCGTCAACCCCGATAACAGCTACGACGAACTCGAAAAACTCACCCACGACGCAGAAGAGATCCTTCAGCTCCTCGGCCTCCCGTACCGCGTCATCACGCTCTGCACGGGCGACATCGGCTTCTCCGCGGCAAAAACATACGACATCGAAGTATGGCTCCCTGCGGCAGACCGTTACCGTGAGATCTCGTCCTGCTCCAACTTCGAAGACTATCAGGCACGCCGCGCAGACATCAAATTCAAACGCGATGCCAAATCGAAACCGGAATTCGTCCATACGCTTAACGGCTCGGGTCTCGCCATCGGCAGAACCGTATCCGCCATCCTCGAAAACTTCCAACAAGAAGACGGCTCCGTCATCGTACCGGAAGTCCTCCGTCCGTACATGGGCGGTATCGAAGTCATCAAATAAACACCGCTTTACAACGAATTGTAAGCCTCGTCTCGTCCTCTTGGGCGATGCGAGGCCTTTTCGTTTGGAATATGCGCGGGATATGTAACATCGGGCGGATAACGTAACATTACACATAATACCCTTGTAATATGGTATGCTATTGTGCTTTTGTAAACGACAAACACCAGTCGTGTCCTTATAGGGTGGATAAATTCAGAAAATAAGGATATTTACAAGGAAACAATAGACATATGTACATATACAGAGGAAAAATGAAAGAAAAAAATCAAAAAAAGATAAAAACTTTATTTTTAATGTAAAAGTGTAACTATGCATAAGAAAAAATAAGGAAAAACGAATAAAAATACATATAATAGAATAAAAAGAAAGAAAAACAAAGAAAAACCTAATAAATGCAAAACTCACATGTGGGGACTGGTAGTAGACATTTGTATTTTTATTTGCTATACTAGGCAATGTAGTCAGGGGCAGGGTAGGTGAAAGATGCTCCATACCTGATGATGATGTTCGCTTGATAGAAGCGGACTGGAATAAATTTTCGTATGAGGGAAAAAAGAAGGGAAGTTTTAACATGGATCTACTCGCAATACTTAACAGCATCGACAGCATCGTATGGGGCCCGCCGCTCATCATCTTGCTCCTCGGAACGGGTATTTTCCTCTCGCTCCGCTTGGGCATGATCCAGGTCACCAAGCTGCCGATGGCACTCCGTCTTATCTTCAAAGCACAAAACAAAGGATCAGGGGACGTAAGCAGTTTCCGCGCGCTGTGCGTAGCACTCGCCGCGACAGTCGGTACCGGTAATATCGTCGGTGTTGCAACGGCTGTCAAACTCGGTGGTCCGGGCGCACTCTTCTGGATGTGGGTCGCTGCGTTCTTCGGTATGGCAACGAAATATGCCGAAGGTCTTCTGGCTGTAAAATATCGTACCATTGACACCAACGGTGAAGTAGCCGGCGGTCCGATGTACTACATCGAAAACGGTCTCGGCAAAAAATGGAAACCGCTCGCTGTCTTCTTCGCACTCAGCGGTGTTCTCGTAGCGATCCTCGGTATCGGTACCTTCCCGCAGGTCAATGCGGTTCTTGATTCGGTCAACGTAGCATTCGGCGTACCTGTTGAATACACGGCGATCATCGTAACAGTCCTCGTCGCTATGATCACGATCGGTGGTCTTCAGTCGATCGCCAGAGCAGCATCGGCGATCATTCCGTTCATGGCATTCCTTTATATCGTGATCTGTCTTATCGTTTTGGCAATCAATGTAGAACAGATTCCTGCGGCTATCGCACTTGTTATCGAATCGGCATTCACGGGTCATGCGGCAGCAGGCGGTTTTGCAGGCTCGACGATCATGCTCGCGATGCAGGCTGGTATGGCACGCGGTATGTTCTCGAACGAATCCGGTCTTGGTTCTGCGCCGATCGTTGCTGCTGCGGCAAAAACGAAATGGCCTGCTGAACAGGGTCTTATCTCCATGACGGGTACGTTCATCGACACGCTCATCATCTGTATGATGACAGGTCTTACGCTCATCCTTACGGGTGTATGGTGCGGTCCGCTCGCAGGCGCGGCAATGACATCGTCCGTATACTCGATGTACTTCGGCGACCTCGGCGCGCAAATCCTCACAGTATGTCTCGTACTCTTCGCGTTCACGACGACGCTCGGCTGGAACTACTACGGCGAACGCTGCTGCTACTACCTCTTCGGTGCCAAAGCGATCAAAGTATATCGCTTGCTCTTCATCGCGGCAGTCGGCTCGACGGTATTCCTCCATCTCGACGCTATCTGGATCCTCGCCGATATCGTAAACGGCCTTATGGCGATCCCGAACTTGATCGCACTTCTCGGCCTCTCGGGTGTTATCGTATACGAAACGAAAAAATACTTCGATCACCTCAAAGCCAAAGAAGCGAAAAAATAACAGTACATACGAAAGCCTCCTATCAAGTGATGGGAGGCTTTTTTGCCGAAATGTGATAAAATGATAGTAACAGTATGAATACAGGAGCGTGAAGAAAATGACGGAAAAAGAAAAAACGAACGATATGACAGAGCAGAAACAAAACGAGATCCTTGCCGATGCAAAAGAAACGAATGCCGAAGAAAATAAACTAAAAAAAGCACTCGGTCAGCAGCTCGGCGCATTCAGCGGGCCGATGTCGTTTGACGAATTTATGACGATGCTCGATAAATTGGACGAAGAAATAACGAAGAAATAATAAGGAAAGCCACCCTTGCAAGGTCTCCCCTGCATAGGTGGCTTTTTTGCTGTTTCTCATGGCTCACTCATCAGAGGGAGGCTTACGGAAGCCGTCGAGAGAGACGCAGGATGAAAAAGGAATGTTCGGCAGTAGTCTGCTTGTTAAGATGCAGGCTGTCTGTTGCCAATATCATTTTTGTTCTCCTATAATAGCACAGGCTGACAGCGGCGTTTCGCGCTTTTTGAAGCGGGTGCA
>JAFPBC010000141.1 GCA_017390595.1 Selenomonadales bacterium
ATGCCAAAGCCATGCTCGACGGAACGGGTGCTGTCATCTTCACCGCCACGCTCGGTATCGGCGTTATCTTGTCGGTCATTCCCGTATTTCTCTATCAAGGCGGTATCACGCTTCTTGCCACATGGATAGCACCGTATCTGACAGACGCTGTCATCTGCGAAGTGACGGCTGTCGGCGGACTTCTTATCCTCGGCATCGGATTGATGCTCCTCAACATCAGCAAAATAAAGATCGCCAACCTCCTGCCTGCCGTGCTCGTCGCGGGGATATTGTGCTCATGGGGGATCTTATAAGACGGCCTTCGGGTCGTCTTTTTTATGCGTAAAAACAGGTACAAAAGCATCAAAAAACAAACAGAAACAGGGATAAATGGTAATAACAGGATAAAAACTTGACAAAATCGGAAAATCGTATATAATAGATGGCAACTCTTGAAAACAAGTGAGGTGATGAACCCGCATGGTAAATGAAAAAGAGCAGAATCGCGTTACGCTTATGATGATCTCGGACGGCAAAACGAAAGAGTACAGCCTGTCGAAACGAACGATGCAAGGTCTTGTCGGTATCGTCGGACTCATCATAATAGGTATGTTGGCCATGCTTGTGCAAGTGGGTATCAACGGACAGCTGAGCAGTTCGGACAAAGCCGAGCTCGAAGCACTCAGAGCAAAGAATATAGAACAACAAGAGCAGATCAATGTACTGGCGCAAAAGGCGAACGATCTGCAGGCTGATGTTAACAGAATACACGCACTCGAAGCAGAGATGCGCCAATTGACGAATACGCCGACGAGCGATGCCGTATCGCGTTCGGGTCTTCGTCGTCCGAATGTATCGTTTCCGTCGTTTTTGACGGGAGCCGATGTAGGCAGTGTCGGCGACAGTATGAGTGCCATCGAGTACGACTTGAAATCGAGCGAAACGAATCTCAAAGAGATGCATTCCGTTTTGGAAGAGCGTTACAATATGCAGGTCAAGCGTCCGAAAGGCGTGCCCGCACACGGTCAGATATCGTCGCACTACGGTTCGCGCTGGGGCAGACTTCATGCAGGTCTTGACGTTGCCAACTCTGTCGGTACACCGGTCGTTGCAACGGCGGCAGGTGTCGTTACGATGAGTGAGTGGCACGGTGCTTACGGTTACTGCGTCACCGTCGATCACGGCAACGGTATCAAAACGCTCTACGGACATTGTCAGAAGCTCCTCGTTTCGAAGGGCGCGAAAGTAAAAAAAGGTCAGAAGATCGCGACGATGGGCAATACGGGCAGAAGCACAGGCCCGCACGTTCATTACGAAGTCATCGTCAACGGCAGACCGGTCAATCCGGCAAGCTATCTGTAAGAACAAAAAGACACCGAGATTCGGTGTCTTTTTTATGTTGGCGCGGGAAGGACTGCCGACAGTGCCGTCGCAAGCTGTGATGCCATGTGGGATACGAGCCCGAGTCGTGCCGATTGGAGCGTGTGATAATCATACGGCCCGCACTCTCCGACGATGCCCGTCACGGCAAGGTCTCCGATGGCAGGCAGGTCATCCGTAAAGGCGGCGGCAGGTCGGATACTGCCCGAGCGCACGCGGATACTGCCGATGCGGTCTCTGTCTCCGAGACTCGCATCGACAGCAATGATATACGGGTCGGTGAATCGGTCGTAGAGACAAGCTGTCTCTCGGACGAAGTTTTGGCGATGGATGGGGTAAAGGAGCGTGCCGTAGATGTAGGGATACTGCGACGAGCTTCTCAGCAGACTGCCTGTGAACGGCCCGAACGAATCGCCCGTCGAGCGGTCGGTGCCGATGCAGACGACGAGGATCTCTCTGCCTGCTCGTATCGGTGCGGTCAGGTGTGCGCGGAGCGAATCTGTCAGCGTGTGGGTCGTATCGAGCATGATGGTCTCCTTATCGGTTTTTGGTCTAGTATATTGTAAGGACGGAGCGATTATTCCTTACACATAAGATATGCACACGCGGATAGACTTGACAAAGAGGACATTAGCACGTACGATAATCTTACTGTAAGAATATGATATAAGAACGATATACGAAAAGGAGGGTGAACGTGCTCAGTCATGAAGAGAGATTAAAACGGTCGGCGGCAACGATGTCCATCGTGTCGAATACGACGCTGATGATATTCAAGCTCGTCGTCGGCTTTTATGTCGGTGCCGTCAGTATCATATCGGAAGCCGTACACTCGGCAGTCGACCTTATCGCCGCCATCATCGCCTATTATGCCGTGCGTACGTCCGCCAAACCGCCCGACGGCCATCACACGTACGGACACGGAAAGATGGAGAACCTCTCGGGTGCGGTAGAAGCGCTCCTCATCGTCGGCGCGGCTATCTGGATCATCATCGAAGCGGCCGAAAAACTCGGCTCATCGGAGATGCCGACATACCTGTCGTACGGTATCTGGGTCATGGGCATCTCTATCATCGTCAACTTGTTCGTCTCCGAACGGCTGATGCGTGTCGCGCGCAAGACGGACTCGCAGGCACTCGAGGCAGACGCGCTCCATCTTCGCGCAGACGTCTGGACCTCGGGCGGCGTCCTTGTCGGACTCGTCCTCATGGAGATCACGGGCATGGCATGGATCGACCCTGCCATGGCTATCATCGTGGCATTCATCATCTTCCGTGCAGGCTATAAGATGACGGTCAAAAGCGCGAACGACCTTACCGACCATGCGCTTCCTCCCGAAGAAGAAGCTGTCATCATCGGCATCTTAGACAGCCACGAAGCCGTACAGGAATATCATTATCTGCGTACACGCAAGTCGGGCAACTATCGGTTCATCGATGTACACATCGTCATGGACAAAAACATGACGCTCGAGAAAGCGCATCGTGTCAGCGAACAGATAGAAGACCTCGTAAAGGCGAAGCTGTCGCCTGTAAGCATCATCATCCATATGGAGCCGACAGGCGAAGAAAAAACACCGCGGAAACGATGATCATTCGTTTCGCGGTGTCTTTTCGTTTGGCGACGGTGCGCTCGGAGCAGGGCAAGGGTAGGAGCAATCGTCACTAAGAGGCGGAGACGGCGGAAAACAAGGCTCACGTTCACTGAGAAGCGTGAGCAGACGACGCAGTACCTCTATCTCGATGATCTCTTCGACAGTCACTTCCTCGAGTGGGTCTTGTGCCAAGCTGAATAGGTCGATGGGCGCGCACGTCACGCTGAGAAATTCGGCAAGGAAACGTACCTTACAGCACAGAAGCTCATGCAGGATATCGATGAGCGTCCCTGCGCGGTCGTAGCGGCAAACGGCACGCTCGTATATTTCACGTGGAACACCGTTCATGCGCGATATCTCCTCCGCGCTGCCGACAAGCAGGCGATACGAGCTGACGATGGCAGAATACTGCGGTACGATACCGTTGATATCGGCGATGATGGTATCGAGGATAGGCGATGCCATTCCTGCACCCCCTTTTACGGATAGTTCCTCTGCATTTTATGCGAAAAATCACAGTATCGCACCGATAGAAACAGGATTTTTTCAAAGAAGATAGTATTATATATGAAATGTAGACTGACAAGAACGGAGGAAAACGCTCGATGAAAGGTGTACAATATGCAGTCGGAGACATCGTTCGCATGAAGAAAAAACATCCGTGCGGTTCGGATGCGTGGGAGATCACACGTGTCGGTATGGACTTCGGCTTAAAATGCGTCGGCTGCGGCCGCTGGGTCATGATACCGCGCGTCAAATTCGAAAAAGCCGTACGCGAGATCATTCAGCAAAAATCGGCCGAGTAGCATAAAAACGAATCTTGCACAAACGGATAAGATTCGGTACAATAGAAAAGATAGACTAACGCATATACAAAAACCATGAAATAAGGAGTTTTCACAATATGAGCAACTTAGAAGTCGGTATCGTAGGACTTCCCAACGTAGGAAAAAGCACACTGTTTAACGCTATCACCAAAGCAGGCGCAGAAGCGGCCAACTATCCGTTCTGCACCATCGAACCGAATGTCGGCGTCGTAGACGTTCCCGACCCGCGTCTTCAGAAACTCGAAGAAATGTATAAAACGAAACGCACCGTTCCCGCATCGGTACGCTTCGTCGATATCGCAGGCCTCGTAAAAGGTGCCGCGCAGGGCGAAGGTCTCGGCAACAAATTCCTCGCGCACATCCGTCAGGTAGACGCTGTCGCACAGGTCGTACGCTGCTTCGAAGACAGCAACATCACCCACGTAGAAGGCGGTCTCGACCCGCTTCGCGATATCGAGATCATCAATACAGAGCTCTGCCTTGCCGACCTCGAAACGGTCGAAAGACGTGCGGAACGCGTACAAAAACTCGCGAAAAGCGGTGACAAAACGGCTCGCATGGAGCAAGAGCTCCTCGGTCGCCTTGCCGAAGTCCTCGGTGAAGCACTTCCCGCGCGCCGCGTAGAAATGAGCGACATCGAAGCAGACCTTATCAAAGACCTCAACCTTCTTACGCTCAAACCGATCCTCTACATCGCAAACGTAGGCGAAGACGAAGTAGCAGACGGTCACGACAACCCGTACGTACAAAAAGTAGCACAGTACGCGGCAGAAGAAAAAGCAGAAGTCATCGTCATCTCCGCGAAAGTGGAATCCGAGATCGCGGAACTCGACGCAGAAGATGCCAAAGAATTCCTCGCGGAACTCGGTCTTGAAGAATCGGGCCTCGACAAGCTTATCAAAGCATCGTTCAAACTCCTCGGCCTCATCACGTTCCTTACGGCAGGCGTACAGGAAGTCCGTGCATGGACCATCCGTCAGGGTACAAAAGCACCGCAGGCGGGCGGTAAGATCCACAGCGACATCGAACGCGGCTTCATCCGTGCGGAGATCGTTGCATACGATGCCCTCATGGAAGCAGGCAGTCACGCGGCAGCGCGCGAAAAAGGCCAAGTTCGCCTCGAAGGCAAAGAATACGTCATGCAGGACGGCGACGTTACGTACTTCCGCTTCAACGTATAATAAACGCAAAGACAGCTCTCAAAAGGGCTGTCTTAATTTTTTTATCAAAATAGACCATTTGACATATTGACTTTTTGACTAATTAGACCTATAATAAAGATGCGATGCAAAACAGATGCGGTATAAGAGAGATGCCGCAAATGTGAGTCCAACTTCCTCCCCCTGAAAAGTCCTGCCGAGAGCGGGGCTTTTTTATTTTTGTGCGGCAATGAGGGAGCGTATGCGAGCAAAGGAGGTCTTTTGTATGCAAAAAATTTCTCTCGATACAGGAAAACAGGGTGGAAATGGCTAATATATACAGTATGAAATCGAACCTATGGGGGGACTCTCTTATGAAACGCTCGCAATTATTTGCCAAGCTCTTCTCGCCGTTTATGATACTCGGCGTGATAGGTGGCTGGCTTACGATAACTATGTTTGACGGAAGTGTGGCATCGGCCAATCCGCTCGGCTGGCTCAATTTTGACAGCGAGATATGGGCGCCGAAAGCGGTCACTCTGCCCGAACCGCATCCGAAGTTCGTCGGTGTACCGATACTCTTATTGATGTTCTTCTGGCTCGTGTTCTATATGTGGCGCGACCGTCCGATCATCAAGTCTATCATCGATTATTTCTACCGCGGTCGTATCGACAGAACGTCGTTCATCATCTCGTGTGCGGGGCTCTACTTCTCGTGTACGATACTCGCGTTCATCTACATCTTGACGCGAACGAATATCGATCCGTTCATGCCCGTATTCAGTACGCTGGCACTTGCGTATGAGATATCGCTTACGGTACGCCGTTCGCATGACGTAGACCTCGGCTGGGGCGCAACGACGTTTCTCATTCTGTTGACGCTTATCCCGGGCATATCGTTCCTGCCGTTCTTCTAC
>JAFPBC010000142.1 GCA_017390595.1 Selenomonadales bacterium
GTTCGAACCGATCACATCGATCTTAAGAGAGAAGTCATAATGGATACGAAAGAGCTTGGCGTTTTCGGCGAAGAACATGCCTCCTTGTATTTAGAAGACCTTGGATATCAAATAGTAGCGCGTAATTATCGCAGTCGTTACGGCGAGATCGATATTATTGCCCAAAAGGACGAAACGATCGTTTTTATCGAAGTAAAAGCAAGGCGGAGTTATCTTTACGGTGAACCGAAAGAATCTATCCATATACGAAAACAAAAAAAGCTGATTCAAACGGCAATGATATTTTTACAAGAAAATGAGTGGGAAGATCGTGACTGCCGATTCGATGTGATCGAAGTTACTTTTTTGCCGAACGGTTCGATCAGGCCATATCATATTGAAAATGCTTTTTCTGAATGAGGGAGATATTATGAAAATTGTTGTAGGTATGACAGGTGCCAGTGGATCTATCTATACAGTACGTTTACTGGAAGTATTGCGTGAAGCAGGTTGCGAGATACATTTCGTTGCCAGTGAAAGCGGATGGCAGGTCATTGAATATGAATGCGGATTGACGCAAGCTGATATTGAAAAACGAGTTACTCGCGTCTACGATGTCAATCAGATCGGTTCGGCGATCGCCAGCGGTTCTTTCCGTATGGATGCTATGGTCATCGTACCTTGCTCGATGAGAACGCTCGGTGGTATCGCAAACGGTATGGCAGACAATCTTTTGATGCGTGCTGCCGATGTTGCGATGAAAGAGGGGAGACCGCTCTATATCGTTCCGCGCGAAACACCGCTTAGTGCGATACACCTTGAAAACATGTTGAAATTGGCTCGTTTGGGTGTACGCATCATCCCTGCGATGCCGGGATTCTATCACCGTCCGAAAAACATGGACGAGCTCATCAATATGATGGTCGGCAAGATTTGCGACCAGATCGGAGTAGAACATACGCTGTTCGAGCGTTGGCAAGGATAAGCGAGAAAAGAAGGTATTAAGATGTTTGCCGAAGCAATAGGAGCAACAACATTAGGAATAGACGGAAAAGAGATACGAGTAGAAGTCGATATTATGAATGGATTGCCTGCGTTTGAGATCGTTGGGCTTCCCGAAGCGGCTGTTAAAGAGTCGAAAGAGCGTGTTCGTTCTGCTATTAAAAATTCGGGGTTCCAATTCCCGACAAAACGTATCGTTATCAATCTTGCGCCTGCGCAGATGAAGAAAAACAGTTCGGGGCTCGATCTGCCGATCGCTATCGGTATTCTTACCGCAAGTACCCAGATCAAACAGAATGTCGCCAGATCGTTTATGATGATAGGGGAGTTGTCTCTCGAAGGGAAGATCCGCGGCGTAAACGGTGTTCTTCCAATGGCGATCCACGCACTCGAACAAGGCATTCATAAAATCGTTGTATCAGAAGATAATAAAGAAGAAGCCGCACTCGTTGACGGACTTTCGGTTTATGCACCGTCTACGCTTCGTGACTTGATCCTTTTCTTAGAAGGTGAGCTTTCGCTCGAGCCGTGCAAGCCGACTGATTTTGTCGATGAATCGGTATCGGATAGATGTGATTTTGCCGACGTGCAAGGTCAACAGGCTGCCAAACGTGCACTTGAGATAGCTGCAGCGGGCGGTCATAACATTCTGATGAGTGGTCCTCCGGGTAGTGGTAAAACGATGCTGGCTCGTCGTATTCCAACGATACTCCCGTCTATGACGCGTAAAGAAGCGCTCGAGATAACGAAAATATATAGTATCGCAGGATTCCTCAAACAACAATCGGGACTCTTGAAACACCGCCCGTTCCGTAGTCCGCATCACACAATATCTGATGTTGGTATGATCGGCGGAGGAAGAATACCCAAACCGGGCGAAGTCACCCTCAGCCATCATGGCGTATTGTTCCTTGATGAGTTTCCCGAGTTTTCCAAAGAGGCATTGGAAGCCTTGCGACAACCTCTCGAAGACTTCGAAGTAACGATCGCACGTGCCAATGCAACGCTGACATACCCTGCCAAATTTCTTCTGATCGTTGCTAAGAATCCTTGTCCGTGCGGATATTATGGTGATGCAGAACACACCTGCGGTTGTACGACTGCCGAGATCAGGCGCTACAATCGAAAAATATCCGGTCCGCTCCTTGACCGTATCGATCTGCAGATTTGCGTACAACGACTGCCGTATGATGAATTGAAAAGCAATATGCAAACAGAAACATCTGCCGATATCCGTGCGCGCGTAGAAAAAGCAAGAGCACGCCAACATGAGCGCCTTCTTCCGTACGGTCTTTTCTGCAACAGCCAGATGGGACATCGCGAACTCAAAAATCTTTGTCCTATGACGCCCGAAGCCGAAGCACTCTTAGGTCAAGCATATCAACAGATGAAAATGAGCGCTCGCAGTTATGACCGCATCATCAAAGTCGCCAGAACGATCGCAGACTTAGCCGAATCTGATATCATTGAAGCGATCCATATCGCCGAAGCCGTTCAGCTTCGCAGTACGCCCGAAGATTCACTCTATCAATAAAGGATGTGCTAAGGTCGATGAGACGTCGTGCGGATCATGTTACCGATATCTCGATAGACGACTTATATCACAAGGGAATCAAAGGCATCTTGCTCGATCTTGATAATACGATCGTAGCTTGGAGCGAACAGAATGTTTCGCCCGCTACTCGTCAATGGATACAACAAGGCAAGCAAAAAGGCATATCATTTTGTTTACTGTCGAATTCCTACACATCACGTGCAAGACGGATCGCAAACGAACTTGATATCCATGTTATCGCACCTGCTTTTAAGCCACTTCCTTTCGGATATCAAAGAGCGATGAGACTGCTTGCTACAACGAATTCGAATACGTTAATGGTCGGAGACCAACTGTTTACCGATATGCTTGGAGCACATCTTTTGAAGATCGATACGATATGCGTTATGCCACTCAGTACGAGAGAATTTTGTCTGACGCGAATTTCACGCTGTTTGGAACGGCTCGTCTCAAAATAAAGGAGAATGAAGTATGATTACAGGTAAAACGAATTGTGTCGGTATTTTGGGCTATCCTGTGGGACATTCTCTGTCTCCCGTGATGCATAATGCCGCATTCGAAAAAAATCAAATGGACTATGTCTATATTCCTCTGCCTACACCATCCACTGAGCTTAGTGTTGCTGTATCTGCATTAAAAGCATGGAACTTCCGCGGTGCCAATGTGACGATCCCACATAAAGTTGCCGTTATGGAATACCTTGATGAGATCGCGGAAGATGCACGCATGATCGGTGCAGTCAACACGATCACGATTCGTGATGGCAGAGCGATCGGCTCAAATACAGACGGAATTGGTTTTATTGCATCACTTCGTAAAGCCGGTGCCGCTCCCGAAGGCGGCAAAGCCGTTCTTTTAGGTGCGGGCGGTGCGGCAAGAGCCGTCGTGTGGGGACTTCTTCAAAACGGCATCGAAAACATTACGATCCTTGTACGCAATATAGAAAAAGGATCAGCTTTTGCCGAACGTTTCGCATCGCACGGTGATATCAAAGTCTATGCGTTCGATGATGCAGAAGCGAAAAAAGCACTTCGTACGTGTACGCTTCTCGTCAATACGACACCGCTCGGTATGGCACCCAAGCTCGACGCAATGCCCAACGTCGATTGGGCAGATGTCGCCGAAGGTGCTGTCGTATATGATCTGATCTATACACCGCTTATGACACGTTTTTTACGCGAGGCACAAGAGCATGGTCACCAAGTTATCAATGGTAAAGATATGCTCATCGAACAAGGTGCGGAATCCTTCTTCCGATGGACAGGTATAGAACCGCATCGTCCGAGCATGGAAGAAGCATTCGACAGTTTTTGGGAATCTCGCCAAAAAAACGACTGATATTGTATTCCTACCAAAAAACAGATATAATAAAAGATGGTCTTTTATACCAACAATGAATCAGTAAGAGAAAGTAGTGGATAAAGATGTTCCGTTTTTTAACTACAGGAGAATCTCACGGCCAGTGCTTGACAGCGATCATCGAAGGATTGCCGGCAGGACTGAAGGTCAATGTTGATAAAATAAATGAAGAATTGGCTAAACGCCAACAAGGTTACGGTCGCGGTGGTCGTATGAAAATAGAGACCGACCGCGTCGACATCGTATCGGGTGTTCGTTTCGGTGAAACGATGGGAGATCCGATCACGCTTCGTATCCAAAACAAAGATTGGGAAAACTGGACAGACAGAATGTCGGTCAGCGGTATGCCCGCAGGCGCTCCTGTTACGGCGGCTCGTCCCGGTCATGCTGACTTGAGCGGTATTTTAAAATATGACCGTACCGATATTCGCGATATCTTAGAACGTGCCAGTGCACGTGAGACAGCGGCTCGTGTTGCTGTCGGTGCACTTTGCAAGCAGTTCCTCGAATCGTGTGGTATCTCGCTTGTCGCACATGTTACCAATATCGGCGGCGTAGCTATGACAGATGCAGATATCCAAGACTGGGATCATTACCGCGCATCTGAAATGCGCTGCACAAACGAAGCCGTAGAAGCAAGAATGAAACAAGCTATCGACGAAGCAAAACAAGCAGGCGATACACTCGGCGGTGTATTCGAAGTGATCGTTCGCGGCAGTATGGTCGGTCTCGGCAGTCATACGCAATGGGATCGTAAACTCGATGCGAAGATCGCGGCAGCTATGATGTCTATCCAAGCTATCAAAGGTGTAGAGATCGGTGTCGGTTTCGAATACGGTAATCTTCCGGGCAGCCAAGCACATGACGAACTGTTCTACGAAGAAGGTCGCGGATATTACCGTACGAGCAATCGTGCAGGCGGTCTGGAAGGCGGTATGACAAACGGTGAAGATATTATCGTAAAAGCCGTTATGAAACCGATCCCAACGCTTATGCAACCACTTTCGTCTGTCGATGTGCATACGCATGAAGCGGTCAAAGCATGTCGCGAACGAAGCGATGTATGCGCTGTTTCGGCGGCATCGGTAGTCGGCGAAGCAATGATGGCGATCGTTATGACAGAAGCCGTTCTTGAAAAGTTCGGCGGAGATTGCATGGTCGATTTCTTGGCAGCAGTCAGACATTATAAAGACAGAATAAAGCAGGCGTAATATGAAAAATATCGTATTATTAGGATTTATGGGCTCGGGCAAAAGCAGTGTCGGCAGAATACTTAGCAAACGTCTGCAAAGACCGTTCATCGATACCGACCATAAAATAGAAAAAGATCATGGCAAAAAGATACCTGAGATCTTTGCCGAATGCGGCGAAGAAGGATTTCGCAATATCGAACAAAAAACGATAGAAGAAGTCAGTCGTATGGAAGGCGCTATCATCTCAACCGGTGGTGGCAGTGTTCTCAGGAAAGCGAATGTTGACGCACTGCGCAAAAATGGTATCTTAATTACACTGACGGCTTCTCCCGAAGTCATTATCGAGCGTGTCAGTCGCAAAAAAAATCGACCGCTTCTGAATCGTCCCGACCGCGATGAATTCATTCATAAGTTGATGGAAGAAAGAAAACCATTTTATAGTGTAGCCGATCTGGTACTTGATACGTCCGGCAATGAGCTTCATGATGTTACACGCAGGATCATCGGTTATTTATTGAGACGAGGTGAGCTGAAATGAACGAAGTTCGTGTTTCACTTGGCGAAAGAAGCTACTCTATCCATATCGGAAACGGCATCTTGCACACCATTGGCGAAAATATGAACGCATTTTCGTTCAGCCGTAAGACACTCGTCATTTCTGATACGAATGTTGCACCGCTCTATCTTGATACGGTAGTAAACAGCTTGCAAGAAGCAGGTTTTGTCCCTTATACGGCAATCGTAGAAGCAGGGGAGAAGAGCAAAGCCTTCGCTACGGCAGAACAGCTTTTTACGACGTGTATCGAAGCAGGGCTTGATCGTAAATCGCCTATTATCGCACTCGGCGGTGGCGTGATCGGCGACTTGGCAGGATTTGTTGCGGCGACATATCTTCGCGGTGTGCCGTTTATCCAGATACCGACCAGTTTATTGGCACAAGTCGACTCCAGCGTCGGCGGAAAAGTTGCTGTTAATCATCCGCTTGGTAAAAACTTGATCGGTGCATTCTATCAGCCTAAATTCGTTTTGATCGATACCGATACGCTTACAACACTTCCTCCCAGAGAATTGTCGACAGGTTTGGCGGAAGTTATCAAATATGGCTTGATCGCAGATAACTCACTATTCACGTATCTTTCATCGCATAGCGAGGAAGTCTTGTCGCTGGAACCCGATGCTATCCGTCATCTCGTTACACGTTCTTGCGAGATCAAAGCAGATGTCGTCGAACGTGACGAGAAAGAATCATCGCTTCGTATGATATTGAATTTTGGTCATACGGCGGCTCATGCGATTGAAGCCAACACAGGTTATCGTCTCTACAATCACGGTGAAGCTGTTGCTGTCGGTATGGTCGCAGCTGCACGTATCAGCAAAGATTGCGGTTACCTCGATAACGAGGCAGTCCGTGTGATCGAAGAGCAGATCGAGCAGTATCGTCTGCCGCTTACGGCATCGGATTGTACAGAACAAGAATTGTACGATCTGCTTTATCATGATAAAAAAATGATCGGCGGAAAATTAAACTGGGTACTCTTAACAAAAATCGGAGAAACTAAGATTCGCTCCGATATCAAAGAAGAAATCATTCACCATGCATTGGCAAGTATTCTTGCCGATGGTGTAAAATAAAAGGAGGCATTCATAATGAGAAGAATTGCCATTTTAACAAGCGGCGGCGATGCCCCCGGCATGAACGGTGCTATTCGTGCCGTTGTACGTAAAAGTCTTTATTACGGTTATGAAGTATATGGCATAGAACGCGGATACGAAGGCCTTATCCAAGGCAACTTCCGCAAAATGGACAGTGCATCGGTAGCAGGTATCATCCAACGCGGCGGTACTGTGCTCAAAACGGCACGAAGCAAAGATTATCGCACGACGGAAGGCTTTAACAAAGCACTCCGCAACCTGAAAGAATACGGCATTTTCTGTGTTGTCGTCATCGGTGGTGACGGCTCGATGGCAGGTGCCAGAAAACTGACAGAAGCAGGTATCAACACAGTCGTTATCCCCGGTACGATCGACAACGATATGGCAGGTACCGATTACACGATTGGATTCGATACAGCGCTCAATACAGCACTCGAAGCAGTCAATAAGATCCGTGATACGGTAGAATCGCACAGCCGTGTTGCGATCATCGAAGTAATGGGCAGAAGCGCAGGTCACATCGCTCTTATGACAGGCCTTGCTTGCGGTGCGGAAAAAATACTTCTCCCGGAAGAAAAAGTTGATCTCGACAGCGTATGCCGCAAACTGAGCGAAACGTATAAACGCGGTAAACGTTACAGTATCATTGTTGTTGCCGAAGGCGCAGCCAGCGGTTATGACGTTGCCAAAGCGATCAAAGAAAAAACCGAGTTCGACGCAAGCGTAACTGTACTCGGCTATATCCAGCGCGGCGGTTCTCCCAGCGCAAAAGACAATATCATGGCAAGCCGTATGGGTAGTGCCGCTGTTGACGCGATCGCCGAAAACCACATGAACTGTCTTGTTGGTGCAAATATGGGTGAGATCGTTCTCTTGGATTATGAAACGGCAGTCCATGTCGTTCGCGGAGTCAACAAAAAGCTTCATCAATTAGCAGGCATTTTGTCTTTGTAAAAGAGTATGATAGGGCAAAAGAGGAGGTAAACGGACGCTCCGTTGCTTTCTCTTTTGTTTCGTTTCTTTTGGCAGGAAAAAGAAGATTTATAAGGAATGTAGATAAAGAGGTGAGCGTATGTCGTATTACGGTGTAGTTGCCAAAGTAAAACCCAATAGTGTTGCCGATGATATCGGATTACAACCGGGAGACAAGATTTTAGCAGTCAATGATATGCCGTTGACGGATATCATTGATTTTAGCTTTGCTACGGCCGATGAAGAGATCGAGCTCTTGATCGAAACGGCAGATGGCGAGCAAGAATTGATAGAATTTGATAAAGAATATGGTGAAGATATGGGTATCCTGTTCGAAAGTGCAGTATTCGACCGTATCTCCCGCTGCAAAAATCGATGTACGTTTTGTTTTATCGAACAAATGGCACCGAATATGCGTAAAAGCCTCTATGTAAAAGATGATGATTATCGCTTGTCGTTCATGAATGGCAATTTCATCACTTTGACGAACATGACAGAGGAAGATTATGCACGCATCTATCGTTTGCATCTGTCTCCGCTTTATGTATCTGTCCACACAACGAACGGACAGCTTCGCAGCGAGATGTTACGCAATCCCGATGCCGTACATATCAAAGAACAGCTGAAAGAGCTGGCAGAACATCAGATAGATATTCATGTACAGATCGTGCTTTGTCCCGATTACAATGACAAAGAAGAGCTGGAAAAAACGCTTACCGACCTTTACGAGCTCAGAGACAATATCTTGTCCGTCGCGATCGTACCTGTCGGTTTAACAAAACATCGTGAAAGATGTCATCCCCTCAGAACATTTACTGCCGAGGAAGCAAAAGATGTCGTCAAGACGATCACTGCTTGGCAAGAAAAGGCACGCGCCGAGCTTGGCGAATCGTTCGTTCATATTTCGGATGAATTCTATCTGATGGCAGACGAACCGTTCCCGACGGCTGAGATCTATGACGGTTATCCGCAGATTGAAAACGGTATCGGTCTGTCGCGTAGCTTTGTTGACGAATGGAACTACTATATCCATGAGGTCGCATCAGCTTCGTACGAAGAACCGACAACGCTTTTTGTCATTTGCGGAACATCGGGCGAGAAAGTTTTACGCCCACTCTTTGATGCGGTAAATATCCCGAATCTTACGATCCGCTTGATCGCTGTAACAAATGAATTTTTCGGTGATAAAATTACTGTTACAGGCCTTTTGACAGGTACGGATATCGCCAACCGCTTACTCAAGGAAACAGATATCACACAAGGCAATGGACTCTTGATCCCTTGCACTTGTCTCAAAGCAGAGGAAGATGTTTTCCTCGATGATACGACAGTAAGAGATCTGGAAACGAAATTAAACATGCCTGTCCGCGTATTCGACAGTGCTCATGCACTTCAAGGATATCTCGGTAATTGGCAAATGAAATAAAAAGGAGGAATTGACGATGAGTAAACCAATAGT
Organism: Selenomonadales bacterium; assembly: GCA_017390595.1. Lineage (GTDB taxonomy): Bacteria > Bacillota > Negativicutes > RGIG982 > RGIG982 > RGIG982. The sequence continues at coordinate 9,173 of JAFPBC010000142.1, forward strand.
AGCAATCGTAGGTCGCCCGAACGTTGGTAAATCGACTCTTTTCAATCAGATCGGCCAAAAACGTGTTTCGATCGTAGAAGACTTCCCGGGCGTTACGCGTGACCGTATCTATCTTGATGCAGAATGGCTTAATCGTGAATTCACAATGATCGATACGGGTGGTATCGAAACAGATACTGAAGATAAAATTTTGACAGCGATTCGTCATCAGGCGAAATTGGCTATGGAAGAAGCAGACGCTATCCTCTTCTTGGTAGACGGACGCGCAGGCGTTACGACTGCCGACGAAGAAGTTGCTACGATGCTTCGTCGCACGAAAAAACCTGTTATTCTCGGCGTCAATAAGATCGACAATATCAACAATCATGAACTCGTATATGAGTTCTATAACCTTGGTCTCGGTGAACCGATCCCGATCTCGGCAGTCAACTCGATGAACCTCGGTGACCTTCTTGACAAAATCATCGAAGTATTGCCCGAAGAATCGCACGTAGATGATGAAAAAGACGAGATCCGTATCGCACTTATCGGTCGTCCGAATGTCGGTAAATCGTCGCTCGTAAATGCGATGCTCGGTGAAGACCGCGTTATCGTCAGCGATATCCCCGGTACGACTCGTGATGCGATTGATACGCACTTCATCAAAGACGGTATCACGTTCTCGCTTATCGATACAGCAGGTATGCGCCGTAAAGGTAAAATAGATCTTCCTGTTGAACGTTACAGCGTTATGCGTTCACTCCGTGCTGTTGACCGCAGTGATGTTGTGTTGATGGTAATCGATGCAACGAGCGGTGTAACGGAACAGGATAAAAAGATCGCAGGTTACGCACACGAAGCAGGCAAGGCTGTTGTTATCGTCGTCAACAAATGGGACCTCATTGAAAAAGATGATAAAACGACACTTCGTTTTACCGAAGATATCCGCAAAGAGCTTATCTTCATGCAGTATGCTCCTGTCGTTTTCACATCAGCATTGACGAAACAGCGTGTACACCGTTTGACAGAGCTTATCCAATACGTTGCAGAACAGCATACGATGCGTGTACAGACAAGCGTATTGAACGAAGTTATTACAGACGCAGTAGATATCAATCCGCCGCCGTCTGTAAAAGGTCGTCGCCTCAAAATATTCTTTGCGACACAGCCTGATGTAAAACCGCCTACATTCATTTTGTTCGTCAACGATCCCGAGATCATGCATTTCTCGTACTTACGCTTTATAGAAAACCGTTTGCGTGAAAGCTTCGGCTTCGAAGGTACGCCGCTGAAATTGATCGTACGCGGACGTAAAGAAGAAATCGAATAAAAGGAGAGCAGATGATGGATATGACTTTGCTTTTACTGATCGTGGTCAGTTATCTCATCGGCTCGATTCCGAGCGGCTTAATTCTCGGAAAACAGATTTGGAATACAGATTTAAGAGAACACGGTAGCCATAATATCGGTGCAACGAATGCTTTCCGCACGCTTGGCAAAAATGCCGCACTCCTTATTTTCGCTTGCGATGCGATCAAAGGTGCGTTCGGCGTATGGCTCGGCGGATATTTGCTCGGTACACCGCTTGCACTCGTTATCGGCGGGATCTGCGCGATCATCGGACATAACTGGCCGATTTTCCTCGGATTCAAAGGCGGTCGTGGTGTTGCAACAGGTCTCGGTGTTATCGCTATGCTCGTACCGACGATCACGCTTATCGTATTCGCTACGTGGGCGCTCATCGTCTATGTAACGCGATATGTTTCACTCGGTTCTGTCGTTGCAGCTGCTTGTGTACCCGTTTGGATGGTCGTGTTCGGAGAACAAACGGAGATCATCATATTCGGTGTTATTGCCGCGCTCTTCGTCATCATCCGTCACAGACCGAATATCGTTCGTCTTTTAAACGGTACAGAATCGAAAATTAAATCAGGTAAAAAATAATCATAGAAAAGAATGGTATGGTATCCATACTGTTCTTTTCTTTCTTCTAATCGGCAGTCTTTTGTCGATGGATTTTTTATGATATGATGAAAGGTAATAGAAAAGAGGAAATATTGTGCGCTTATACATTGCCGAAAAACCAAGTATGGGACGCGAGATAGCCAAATGTCTGCCCACTCCGCACAGATCAAAAGACGGATATATCGAAACGGGCGGCGGTATTGTAACGTGGGGCTTCGGTCACATTCTGCGCCAAGCAGAACCGAACGAATACGATGAAAAATATCGCAGATGGGATATGGCTGACTTACCGATCATTCCAAAAGATTGGAAGATGCTCGTCATCGACTCATGCGAAAAACAATTTCATATCGTAAAAAATCTCATCGAACAAGCCGATGAACTCATCCATGCAGGCGACCCCGACCGCGAAGGACAGCTTCTTGTCGACGAGATATTCGATTATCTCGATGTCAAAGACAAACCGATAAAAAGGCTTCTCCTCAACGCGCTCGATACAGTCAGCATCCAGACCGCGCTCAATGATCTGAAAGAAAATCGAGATTTCCTGCGTCTCAAACAGTCTGCACTCGGTCGTGCGCGTGCCGATTGGCTGATTGGTATGAATCTGTCTCGCGCTTATACGATCGCTGCCAGACGAATGGGACATCAGGTAACGCTTCCTATCGGACGTGTCAAAACGCCGACACTCGCACTCGTAGTACGACGCGAAAATGAGATCAAAAACTTCGTTCCCGTAGATTACTATATCTTAAAAGCCGATTTTGCTTTTAACGGTGAGGTATTCACAACCCAATGGAAACCTGCCGATACACAAAAAGGTCTTGATAGCGAAGATCGTCTGGTCGATCTCGATACGGCACACGAAATATTAGCTCGTATCACAGAAGACCGTGAACCCGAGATTCCCGGTATCGTAACAAAATGCGAACGTTCGCTCAAAAAAGAGCAGCAACGATTACCGTACTCTTTGTCTGCACTTCAGATAGAAGCAGGCAAACGGTTCAAATACGATCCGCAGCTTGTCTTGGATACGGCACAAAAGCTGTACGAAAAGAAACTGACGTCGTATCCTCGTTCCGATTGTGATTATCTGCCCGAAAACCAACGAGATGCCGCTAAGATCATCGCACGCAATTTATTGCAATGCGGTGATGAAAAACTGGCCGAATGGAGCCAAAATGCAGACCTCACCATCACAAGTCGTGCATGGAACGATAAGAAGATCACGGCACATCATGCGATCATACCGACGCAAGAGCGATGCAATATCGCCTCGCTCAGCGATGTTGAGCGTAATATCTACTTCTTGATAGCGCAAGCCTATCTGGCACAATTCTATCCGATACACACATACCAGCAGACCAAACTGGAAGTGCTCTATCGCGATGAATGTTTTACGGCAAGCGGACGCATCATCAAACAACTCGGTTGGAAAGCGCTCTACACCTCCGATAAATCGGAGAAAAAAGAAGAAACGGCCGTTCTTCCGCCTGTTTCCAAAGATTCTAAGGTCGATTTTTGTTCTGCCAAGCTCGATAAAAAAACGACCCGTCCACCGACACGTTTCACCGCAGCAACACTTCTTGCCGCAATGAAAGAGATACATCGTTACGTAAAAAACCAAGACCTCAAAAAGAAATTGAAAGACGTCTGCGGTATCGGGACAGAAGCGACACGTGCAACGATGATAAACGAGCTGTTGACACGCGGATTCTTAAAAGAAGAGAAGAAGTTCCTCATCCCAACGCCGAATGCATATCTGTTGATAGAAGCACTGCCTGATGAGATCACATATCCCGATGCGACTGCTATCTGGGAAAATGCACTTCATTCGATGAAAGAAGGCAAGTCTGACCTTGATTCTTTCTTGGATACACAGATCAAATTCATGACAGAGATATGCCAAAAAGCAGAGACAGCCAAGCTGCCTACAAGCGAAGATACATACCGATGTCCGCAATGCAAAAAGGGCATTTTAAAGAAAAGAAGTGGTAGAAACGGCGATTTTTGGGGATGCTCTCGTTATCCGTCTTGTAACTTAACGCTTGACGATGATGGGGGTAAACCGAAAAAAACAGGATTCTTGTGCAAACAATGCAAACAAGGTATCCTTCGTCTTATCCGCGGCAAAAACGGCTCGTTCTGGGGATGCAGTAATTATCCGTCCTGTACCGCAACCTATAACGATGAAAATGGACGTCCTGTATTATCACGATATTAACCAATACAAGGAGAATATATATGACATTTCAACAATTAGGCATAGCATCCGATCTGATCGATGCATTAAAAACAAAAAACATTACCGAACCGACACAGATCCAAAAAGATCTGATCCCGCTTATTAAAGAAGGAAAAAACGCAGTCGGTTGTTCGGCAACAGGTACAGGCAAGACGTTATCGTACCTTCTTCCAATCATGGAAAAGGTCGATCCGGAAGAAGCTGCAGCACAAGTCGTCATCCTTGCACCGACGAATGAGCTTGTCATGCAGATACAACGTGAAGCGGAAGCTCTTGCTGCCGCATCGGGTCGTTCGATCCGCACAATGGGCATCGCAGGCAGTGCCAATATCGCGCGTCAAATAGACCGCCTCAAAACTAAGCCGCATATCATCGTCGCGTCTCCCGGCAGATTGTTCGAGCTTCTCGGCAAACGAAAAGTATCTGTTTTCCAAGTAAAAACGCTCGTCCTTGACGAAGTAGACCGCCTTCTTGACGATCAGCTTCTTCCATCTGTCGAAAAAATACTCAAAGCCGTCCCCAAACAACGTCAGATGATATTTGTTTCGGCAACCATTACAGACGGTACCCGCAAAAAAGTTGCTAAACTGTGCCCCGATATTACTGAAAAAACAGTTGCTTCTACGGCTGTATTGAAACAGCAGATCAGCCATTCGTACATCGTAGTAGACCATCGCCGTCGCCTTGAATGTGTACGCAAACTGTACCATGCACTCGAACTCAAACGAACGATCTTGTTCGTAAATCGCAGTTACGATATCCCGATGATCGTAGAAAAGCTCAATCATCATAAGATCAAAACAACAGGTCTTTATCGTGAAATGATGGCAGCCGACCGCAAAAAAGCCTTGGCTGACTTCGCACGCGGCACAGCACATATCTTAGTCGCAACAGACGTTGCGGCACGCGGACTTGATATTCAAGATGTAGATTGCATTATCAACTTGTATCCGCCCGAAAACGAAAAAGTATATCTCCATCGCGCAGGCAGAACAGCACGCGCAGGCGGAGAAGGAAGAATGATCTTACTCGTTACCGATCGCGACCGCGACTTGGTCGCATCTTATGAACGTAAACTTCCGATCACATTGACGAAAGCACTCGTAGCAAACGGAAAATGGATCGAAAAACAACCAAAATGATACTAAGAAAAGAGGGGATATCCTTTGTCCTGGAAAATAAAAGATTCCTATAAAAAGAAACTGGCAGAAGAGACAGGTGCTGTCATCATGCCGCCGGGTAAAAAAAGATATCGCTTCGGACTCGTTTATCCCAACGACTACTATATCGGGATGTCGAATCTCGGTTTTCAGATCATATATCGCCTCATCAACGAACGAGCAAACTTCACTTGCGAACGTGCCTTTCTTCCCGACCGTCAAACAGAAGCCGAATATATCCGTTCCAAAACACCACTTTTGACGATGGAAAACCAACGACCGCTCTACGATATGGACATCATCGGATTCGCTATTTCATTCGAAATGGATTATTTCAACTTCTTGCATTGTCTTCGTTTGGCAAAAGTACCGCTCAAAGCAACGGACCGTACGGAAATGGATCCGCTTATCATCATCGGAGGCCCTTGCGCGACGTTCAATCCCGAACCACTCGCGATCTTTGCCGATGTATTCGTTATCGGAGAAGGGGAGAATACCGTCTCCAATATACTGACAGTATATGAACAGAAAAAAGAAGAAAAATGCACCAAAGAAGAAATATTGAGAGCTCTCGCCGAACTCGACGGTGTATATGTACCGCAATTCTATGAGCCGAAATACTGCGAAGATAGTACGCTCGCAGAAATAACGCCTATCGACTCGGTACCTGCCAAGATCACCCGACAATGGGTAAAGGAGCTTAACGATACACACGGAGAGACGGTCATTATGACACCCGATACCGAATTCGGTAAGCTGTATCTCATCGAGATCGCTCGCGGTTGCGGTCGTCATTGCCGATTCTGCATGGCAGGATACTGTTTCCGCAATCCGCGTGTACGTTCGTTGGCCGCAATAAAAGAAAGTGTCCTTCGAGCCAAACCGCACATGAATAAAGTCGGACTGATGGGTGCGGCAATATCGGACTATCCCTGGATAGACGAACTATCTGCATTTATCCGCGAGCAAGATATGACCTTGTCCGTCGCATCTCTGCGTGCCGATTCTTTGACAGACGGTCTTGCAACGGCCCTTGCCGACAGCGGACAGAAGACGATCACACTTGCCCCCGAAGCTGCTACCGAACCGCTTCGTCAAGTCATCAACAAGGGTATCACCGAAGAAGACTTATACAACGCAACGAAACTTGCCATAGAAAAAGGCATCAAAAACGTCAAACTATATATCATGATCGGACTTCCGTACGAAACGGACGAAGATATTGATGCCATCATTGCACTTGCCAAAAATCTGCAAATCTATATGCATAAACATGGCAGCAAAGGGACATTATCGCTCAGCGTGAATCCGTTCATCCCCAAACCATTCACACCATTCCAATGGCTTCCTATGGCAGACAAAAAATCAGTCGAGCAGAAGTTAAAACATCTGCAAAAATCACTTCAATCCGAGAAAAAGATACAAGTACTTATCGAGTCGCCAAAAGAAGCCTATGTACAAGGTATCCTTGCACGCGGTGATCGTCGTCTTGGTGAAGTACTCTTGTCTGCAACGGAAGCGGGCGGAGCCAAAGCCTTTATGCGTGCTTTAAAATCTGCCGGTCTCAAGGATGAATTTTATCTCTATCGCTTACGCGAAAAAGAAGAAATGTTCCCATGGTCGCATTTGGATATGAAAGTAACGACCGAGTATCTTTGGCGTGAATTGGAGCAAGCGAAAGAACGTTTGCATACACTTCGATGTTTTGACGGTTGTAAGAGGTGCGGTGTATGTCAATAAACGATACTTACATCACGCGTTATTCCCCAAACGGGATATGGTACGGCCAATTTACGCATTTTCCCGATTTTGTAACGCAGGCCGTTTCGACACGCTTCGGAGGATACAGTCAAAATAACGATTTAAATTTAGCACTTCACACAGGCGATAATACCGAGCATGTTATCAAAAACAGAACGAAATTCTGCCATGCTGTCGGATCGTCTATCGAGCATATCGTTACGCCACAGCAAGTACACGGTGAACGGATCGTCTACGTTACCGAAGCAGATCGTGGACGTGGTGCATGGAACTACGCTGATGCGATCTCTGATTGTGACGCACTGATAACCGATCGTCCAAATGTCGCACTATTCTTATGTTTTGCTGATTGTGTGCCCGTTCTTTTTGTCGATCCCGTCAATCATGCCATCGGTCTCAGCCATGCAGGTTGGAAAGGTACTGCGAAGAAGATAGGACAGAAGACACTTCTTCAGATGCAAAAACGTTTCGGCACAAAACCGAAAAATTGTCTCGTAGGCATCGCACCGTCGATCGGCGCGTGTTGTTATGAAGTAGATGACTATGTCGCTGACGAATTCCGCAAAGAATATTCTTCGCTCGATACGATTCTAATGCCAAGTACCGAAGAAGGTAAATATCATCTCGACCTGTGGCAGGCTAATCAACTGCAGCTTGAAGAGATCGGTGTTCCGTCAGACAATATCGCAATAGCTGATATCTGTACAGCTTGTAATGCCAAAATTCTTTTCTCTTATCGTGCCGAACAAGGTAAAACAGGAAGGATCGCCGCACTACTCGCTATCAAAGAATAAAGAAAAATAAAAGGTAACTATGCTAACATATAGATAGTTACCTTTTTTACTTTTATCATTTTATAAAAAACAGACCTATTTTATAAGAATTTAAGAAAGACTTTAAAAATCACAAGGATTTTTACATTATATGTAGAATTTTATTTTGATAGGGGTGATTCAATGGCTAAGACATTACCGAAAAAGCAGACTAAAAAACAACGCTTTTCGTGGAATTTTAATATGGAGCCAAAAATGAAAAATGAACTCTTTGGCTTTCTTTTCTTTGGACTGGGTATCTTTGCACTCTTATCATTTTTTGGATTTGATTGCGGTAGTTTGGGCACGCTTTGCAATAAGATGCAATTCCACGCCTTTGGTGTTGGAGCGATTGCTGTTCCTACCGTCTTGCTCTTACTCGGCTTACGTTGCCTTGTTAACAAAAAACCGATCGTGTGTTCGATGAAATCTTTCGGATTCTTTTTGTTATACATATCAGCGCTTGCATTTTATCATCATTTCAATTCTCCTGTGGGAGAAGAGATCATCGCAGAACATTTGCCGGCGGGCGGTGGCCTTCTCGGTGGTGCAGTCTTGATGATGTTACGCAGTTTCCTTGGCATAGATGGGACCTGCGCCGCACTTGTTGTCTTGATCATCGTTGCTGTTGTTTTGATCACAAAATGCTCGGTAGGCAATGGATTGATGAAAGCACAAAAACAAGTTGAGACCGGCGTAAAAGTAACGAAAGAGAAAGTATCTTCTACTTATACGCAAATCCAAGAACGCAGACAGGCCGAAGCGGAATTAAGCGGCAAACGCCAATTTTTCAATCAAGAAAAGAAAAATCAAACACCGCCCGATCCGAAAGAACGTCGTTCTATTCTCGATCTGTCCGAATTGGAAGATATCGATTTGACATTTGCTACACGAGTACCTACGGTAGGAGCAATGCCAACGGAACCACCGGCACCGCTCGTGCCTCCTGCACCGATTGAGAAAGAACCGCCTGTACAAGAAGAGCCTCAGGCACCAAAACAGGTAGAAGCGTCTGCTCAAACAGAAAAAGAGCATTCTTATCAGCTTCCTCCGATCTCGTTATTGAAACAATCAAGTAACGGTCGACCCTCTCAATTGGCAAAAGAGATCAATCGTAACGCACAGATATTAGAAGAAACGCTTGAAAACTTCAATGTACGTGCAAAGGTAACCGATGTTTCTTGCGGTCCAAGTGTAACACGATATGAGCTGGAACCTGCGCCGGGTGTAAAAGTCAGCCGTATCGTCAACTTATCCGATGACTTGGCACTCAAACTGGCAACATCGGGTATTCGTATCGAAGCACCGATCCCCGGCAAAGCCGCCATCGGTATCGAAGTCCCTAATAAAGAATTTATCGGGGTTCCGTTCCGCGAGATCGCCGAAAGCCAGACATTCCAAAACGCTGCATCCAAGCTGACTGTCGGTCTGGGTAAAGATATCGCAGGACAGCCCGTTATTGCCGATCTCGGCAAAATGCCGCATCTTTTGGTTGCGGGCGCGACAGGTTCTGGGAAAAGTGTTTGTATCAATACATTGATCACAAGTATCTTATTCCGTGCAAGACCGGATGAAGTAAAATTTATTCTTATCGATCCGAAAATGGTCGAATTCGCTGCATATGATGGTATCAGTCACTTGATGGCACCTGTCGTAACAGATGCCAAAAAAGCGGCAGGTGCACTCAACTGGGCAGTTCGCGAAATGGAGCGCAGATATGCAATGTTCGCGGCTGAGAGCGTTCGTGATATTTCTCGATTCAACGAAGTATCGACCGAACCACCGCTTCCTGCCATCGTCATCATCATCGACGAGTTGGCAGATCTGATGATGGTCGCGCCGGTCGATGTCGAGGATGCCATCTGCCGACTTGCCCAAAAAGCACGTGCGGCAGGTATCCACTTGATCTTGGCAACACAACGGCCGTCTGTCAATGTCATTACAGGTACGATCAAAGCCAATATCCCATCACGTATCTCGTTCGCAGTCGCATCCCAAGTCGACTCTCGAACGATCCTTGATATGGGTGGTGCAGAAAAATTGCTCGGCAAAGGCGATATGCTCTATTATCCTGTCGGCGCATCGAAACCGAAACGTGTGCAAGGTGCATTCATTTCCGACGGCGAGATCGCATCGGTGATCCAGCATATCAAAGAACAAGACCGTGTTCAAAAAGAAGATCATGTCGTATTCCCCGATATGGTCGAAAAAAACACTTCTTCCGACCGTGCATCTATGGAAGATGAGTTGTTGGAAAAAGCTATTTTTACTGTTCTTGAAACAGGACAGGCTTCGGCATCTATGTTACAACGGAAATTCCGCATTGGATACACGCGCGCGGGACGATTGATCGATATCATGGAAGAAATGAAGATCGTCGGTCCCAATGCGGGCAGCAAAGCAAGAGAGATATTGATGACTTCACAGCAAGTCCAAAATACTTATTTCAACACAGAGAATAAAGAAGGAGCAGACACATGACAGAACGATTTTTGCCGATGACACGTGCAGAAATGAAAGCATATGGCTGGGATGAACTTGATTTTTTGTTCATCAGCGGGGATGCCTATGTCGATCATCCGAGTTTTGGTCCTGCTATCATCTGCCGCCATCTTGAAGCACAAGGTTACCGTGTCGGTATCATCGCACAACCGAATTGGCATACGACCAAGGATTTTAAAGTGATGGGCAAACCGCGTCTCGGTGTCTTGATTTCCGCAGGCAATTTAGACTCCATGCTCAATAAATTTACTGCCGCAAAAAAATTCCGCCACAACGATGACTATTCACCGGGCGGAGAGGCAGGTAAACGTCCCGACCGTGCTACTGTCGTATATGCCAATCGTGCACGCGAGATATGGAAAGATACACCGATCATCATCGGCGGTATTGAAGCAAGTCTTCGTCGTTTCGCACATTATGACTATTGGTCGGAAAAAGTCCGTCGCTCGATGCTTCTTGACAGTCGTGCCGATCTTCTCATATTTGGTATGGGAGAGAAGCAAGTAAGCGAGATCGCCAAACAACTTGATGCAGGTGTTCCTATCAGCGAGATCCGCAACGTGCAAGGCACATGCTATCGCACCGAGGACAAAGAATCTCTTCCCGAAGGTGTATGGATGCCGTCGTACGAAGCTGTTGTCGACGATAAAAAGGCCTTTGCCAAAGCATTTCGTCTCATGTACTTAGAGCAAGATGCATTCCGTGGCAGATGCCTTATTCAACCGTCCGGCACAAGCTATGTCGTCCAAAATCCGCCCGCAATGCCACTTACGACTGAAGAAATGGATGCGATCTACGCTCTGCCGTATCAACGCACCTGGCATCCTGCATATGATGAGGCAGGCGGTGTACCCGCCATCGAAGAAGTCAAATTCAGCCTTGTCAGCCAGCGTGGCTGTTTCGGCGGTTGTTCGTTCTGTGCGATCACGACGCATCAAGGTCGTATCATCCAAGCACGCAGCCACGAATCGATCTTGGCAGAAGCCAAACAATTGATCGCTGATCCCGATTTTAAAGGCTATATCCATGATGTAGGAGGCCCGACAGCCAACTTCCGTCAGCCCGCCTGCGCCGCCCAACTAAAACGCGGTGTCTGTGCCAATAAACAATGTCTTGCACCTGTACCGTGCAAAAACCTTGTCGCTGACCATCGTGATTATGTATCGCTTTTA
>JAFPBC010000143.1 GCA_017390595.1 Selenomonadales bacterium
GGTGTTTCTCTGTGCGGGTGTGGGGTATCGCAATCGGGAATATGATATCGAGAAGGAAGAGGAGACGATATCTGTCAATGTGGTGGGTTTTTCGCGGGCTGCACATACGGTGATGGCGCATTTTTTCCGTCAAGGGAGAGGGCATTTGATATGTGCGTCGTCTATTGCAGGGGTACGTGGTGTCGGGACGGCGGCATACGGCGCGTCAAAGGCGTATATCTCGAATTATGCGGATAGTCTGCGTATCATTGCCGAGGAGCGCGGATGCGATATCGCGGTGACGGATTATCAGCCGGGGTTTGTTGATACGGCGATGGGGCAGGCGAGCTCGTTCTGGCGGATATCGGCAGAGGAGGCGGCACGCTATGTTGAGAAGGCCGTCATGACGAGGTGCGAGCATATCTATGTATCGAGCCGTTGGCGACTCATCGCGTATCTGATGAGGATATTGCCGCACCGCTTCGTGCGAAAGATCATAGGAAAACAAAAAGACTGACTTCTTTTGAAGTCAGTCTTTTATGTGTGGTATCAATAGTCGAGATCGATATCGAGGATGGTACCGTCAGAGGCGAGGACGTCCATTTCACCGTGGCAGTTATCTAAGAGGAATTCCATTTCATAGATATCGTTGCCGGATTCTTTATATTGATAGATAGCTTTGAGTTGTGCATCGGGATAATGTTCTTTCAAGATGGCGATCGCATCATCTTGGCTGATCTTGGTATCTTTGTACTGGATCGGTGCGATGCGTTCGATCGCAAGACCTTTTACCATTTCTTTTTTCGTGTCAAATTCGACTTCATCGCGATAAGCAGGTGTGTAGTAGTAGAATTCGATCTCGTTGTCGAGTCTCATCAATTTAGAATATTTGGCATCGGCAGGTACGAATGTATCAGCCAGGTTTTTTGCTTCTTGTACGGTCATGGCAAAAGCTGTTGCGGAGGTAAGCGTTACAGCAAGACCGAGCGTTAATGCGAGTAATTTCTTTTTCATCAATATCACACTCCTTATTAGTTATATTTTACTGGTTGTGTAGGTATTTGTCGATAGGATATTAAAAATAAAAAAGACCGACTGTATGTAGTCGGTCTTTTTGTTTTATTTTTTCATATTTGCCGCTTGCTGACGGAGTCGTTCGATACGGCTTGCGGTCGTAGGATGGGTGCTGAAGAGGTTCATGATCTGGCGGGCACCGCTCAAGGGGTTGATAATGAAGAGGTGAGAAGTTGCGGGCTGTGCCTGCTGCATCGGGTAATGTTTGGCGAATCCTTCGATCTTTTCGAGTGCGGAGGCAAGTGCGAGCGGGTTGCCGCAGACTCTGCCGCCTGCTTCGTCGGCGGAGTATTCGCGCGAGCGGGAGATGCTCATCTGGATGATCATTGCCGCGATCGGTGCGAGGATCATGGTAAAGAGCATACCGCCGAGACCGCCGCCTTCTTCTTCGTCGTCTCTGCCGCCGAAGATCATTGCCCATTGTGCCATCTGTGCGATCCAGCTGATCGCACCCGCGAACGATGCGACGATGGTGCTGATGAGCGTATCACGATGTTTGATATGCGACAATTCGTGTGCGATGACGCCTGCGAGCTCATCTCGGTTGAGTGTACGCATGATGCCCGTTGTGACGGCTACGACACCGTTTGCGGGGTTGCGGCCTGTTGCGAAGGCATTCGGGACAGGGCTGTTGATGACGCAGACGCGCGGCATCGGAAGGTTGGCGTTCTGTGCGAGGACTTCTACCATCTGATAGAGCTCGGGTGCTTCTTCACGGCTGACGGGTTGCGCGCCGTATGCTTTAAGGACCATTTTGTCGCTGTACCAGTAGCTGAAGAAGTTCATAGCAAGCGACATGAGGAGCATCATCGTTGCTCCGCTTTCTCCTCCGACTGCTGCGCCGACTACAACGAGCAGGCCTGTCATCAGAGCCATAAGGACAGTTGTTTTGAGCGTGTTCATTGTAAAATTCCTCCTTGTGATTTCTTTCTTTTTAGTTGGCTGTTTCGGCTTTCTTCTTCATCCAAAGGCCGATAGCCACGATGAGGAGCGGAAGACCGAATCTGAGTACGAGTTCAAACGATTCCATGTATATACCGAGTGCATGGTCGGCTACCATCATCTCAGCTGCCGCGTATCCGAGGATCGCCGCACCGACATAGATGATAGCAGGGAATCTCTGAATGAGTTTCAACAGAAGCTGTGCACCCCAAACGACGAGCGGGATGCTGACGAGGAGACCCAAGAGAATGAGGAGGTACTTGCCTTCGGGAACGGTCTGCGCGACTGCCGCGAGGGAGAGTACGTTATCAAGGCTCATGATGAAGTCTGCCGCAAGAATGGTCTTGATAGCAGCCCACAGCTTGCCCGAGCTCTCGATATTGGAGAGGTCTTCTTCTTCCGGTTTCAACAGCTTGATGGCGATGAAGAGAAGAGCGACACCTCCGATGAATTGGAGATACGGGATCTCGAGGAGCTTCGTTGCGACGAGCGTCAGCAGTACGCGAAGGATGATAGCCCCCGCACAGCCGAGAAATACGGCTTTTTTGCGCTGTTCGGCCGGAAGGTTTTTGCACGCGAGTGCGATGATGATCGCATTATCGCCCGAGAGCAGTAAGTCTAAGAGCAGGATACTGCCGAGTGCGAAGAACCACGATGCACTAAACATTGTTTCAGTCATGTGAAAAAACTCCTTTTGTTCGATATTTTGTTATTTCATTATTATTTCCGAGAGGTCTTTTCATATCCTA
>JAFPBC010000144.1 GCA_017390595.1 Selenomonadales bacterium
GGAATACGACCATGACCCACGCACAGACGAAGATCGCTTCGACACGCTGGATGTACTGCGAAAAATGGACGAGCTTGGCCATTTCGTAAAAGAGGAACGACCGCTCCGCCCCCACGACCGAGCCGAATACACCGAGCGCCGACACAAGCACCGCGCATGTTATCGCCAAGGCACCGCCGATGCCGCTTAGAAGCGAACGGACAGCATCATGCTTTGCCCGCATCATCGGAAACAAGAGAAAGACGCTCGTCCCCGCACACCATGAGCCCACATCAGAGACCATCTCCCCAAGCGTCACACCATAGCCGTATCCCTGCCACGGCAGAAGCAGTTCTGCCTGCATCATCGGAATGAGGAGCAGTGCCAATACCGCCACCAGACCGCCCATAAGAAGCGTGAGCAGATACGATGCCCTGAGAAGCGCCGTCAGCCGATATCGCACACCGAGCATCATCGCACCGCCGAACAAGACGAGCGGAAGCGATATCTCCGACTGCTGGAGTGCCGTCTTGGCTGTACTTTCCGCGACCGTCCGCATCATCAAAACGAGATGCACGAGAAGAAGCCCCGCCCACACGACCAGCATACATCGCGCCATGCCCCTTTTTACATGATGCGTAAGAAAGTCCGCAAACGTCAGCGCGCCCGACTGCCCTCTGTATCGCTCGACCATCACCGCCACCCACCAACAAAGCGTGAAAAAGATAAGACCGCTCCCGACCTTCACGAGCCAGGCGGCTGTCCCTGCCCGCGAGATCGCCATGCTCGGCTCGAGCAAAAACACCGACGGCAATACGCAGACAGCAATGAGCGCACTCGCTTCCCGACGACTATTGCCGCGCTGTCTCATACGCTCGCCCCCTTGCTGTTATCCATCGTCATAACAAAATGCCCGTCACCGCTGTGCTTCATCCCCTATCGCACCTCCTCATTCGCCTCTCCCTTCTGCCACCGCTTGCCGCCATCTTCCGCTTTGACGATACGCACGGGACTCAAGACATCGGGACGCACATCTTCCTCGCCGTATCCGCCCGATGCGCGCGGTATCAGCGGCGCAAGGAACGGCACACCGAACGAAGCCATGCCCGCAAGGTCGATAAGAAGAAGCACCAAGAGGAGACTGATGCCGACAAGTCCCGTCAGCGCGCCCGCGAGCAAGAACGCATACTGACAGACGCGGAGCGAAAACGCGAACCGATACTCGGGCAGGATATACGATGCCAGCCCCGTCAGCGCAACGACAACGACGAGCACGGGACTGACGAGTTTTGCCGTAACGGCCGCCTGCCCCAAGATGATAGCACCGACGATACTGATAGACCCGCCGAGCCTACTCGGTACACGAAGCGTCGCCTCGCGGATAAACTCGAACGAGACGATGAGCAGAAGCATCTCGATGAGCGACGGAAACGGCACCATCTGCCGATATCCCGCAATGACGACGAGCAGCTGCGTCGGTATCGCTTCCTGATGAAAATATGTCAGCGCGATATAAAGCCCCGGGAGCAGCATCGTCACGAGCGCGCCGAGATACCGAAGCACCCGCATAAAAAGCACACTCGGCGGACGCATCTCATAATCCTCCGTACTGTGGAAAAAGTCCCACAAGACCGCAGGCACGATCGAGGCGAACGGGTCGCCGTCCAAGAGTATCACCACACGCCCCTGCATGAGCGCTTCTGCCGTACGGTCGGGACGCTCCGTCGTCAGCATCTGCGGAAACTGCGTCCCCTTCTCCGTCAAAAACCGCATCAGCGCACCGCAGTCGAACACATGATCGACCGCCACACCTTCCACGCGCCGTTTCACCTCGCAAGCGAGCGACGGACTTACGATGCCCGCGACCGACAAGATCGCGCACTCCTTCCTGTTGATGCGCCCGACCGTCACCACCTCGGCAACGAGATTTTCGCTCCTTATAAGAGAGCGCACCTGCGAGATATTACCGCGCATCGACTCGGTAAACGAAGCCTGCGACCCGCGCACCGTCTCTTCGATCTGCGCCTTGCCGACAGCACGCATCGGATAGCCTGCCATCTCAAGGAGAAAGGCAGTATCGCTCCCCTCGATAAAGAGCGCACCGCCGCCTTTGTTGAGCACCTTGACGACCGCGCCGAAGTCCGTCCCCTCGACCGTCTGCATCATCGGCAAAAACTGCCGTCTGATACGCTCTCTCATCACATCGGCAGAGAGCACCGCCCGCTCCTCGGCAAACATCATCAACGGTTCGATGACAGACTGCGTCGCAAGGAGAGGGTCTACCATGCCGTCGATATACGCAAGGAGAAGGCCTTTTTTCATCGTGCTCTTCAGCGTAAAAAAGCGCAGCTTGAGGTCGTCCGTCCTGTCCGCGTGATAGAGCCTGCCGAGCGCGCTCGCATTCTCCTCGAGCGAACGGCTGACAGCTGTGCCTTCCGCTGTGACGAAGCCGTGCCGATACGCGAGCATCATGGGACTGAGCTCCTCCTCACGCAGAGCGAAGTCCGCCTCTTTTGCCGACAGCACTGCCGTATCGCACTCGCCGCCCTGCTCGCCTCGCATATCCGACAGCCGTGCTTTCTCCGACTCTCCCGTTTTCGCATCGCCTGCCATCGCCTGCCTGCGCGACAAGTCGGCATCTTGTATCGCGCGCGATATATCTTCTGCCGTATTCTCCCGCAGAACGAACTGCTCTGTCTCCTCGCTCGGCCGATACCGAAGCCACGCAAAAAGCGACTGCCACCGCATCATACCCCTCCTTCGTCGTCTTTTCGTTAGTATGACCGAAACGGCAGACTTTATCAGCATATACGCATAAAAAAAGCGTACCGACCGAAGCCGATACGCCTTGTGTTCATTGCTTATTTATTTTTGACCGTTTCCCAGTCAGCGAGGAAACGTTCGATGCCTTTGTCCGTAAGCGGATGTTTGCTCATTGCTTCGATAACTTTGTACGGTACCGTTGCGATGTCCGCGCCTGCGAGAGCCGACTGCGTTACATGAAGCGGTGTACGAACGCTTGCCGCGATGATCTCACTATTGATGCCGTGGATGCTGAACATCTCTGCGATCTCGCGGATAACATCCATACCGTCTTGGTTGATGTCATCAAGTCTGCCGATGAACGGGCTGACGTACGTTGCGCCCGCACGAGCCGCAAGGAGTGCCTGATTCGCCGAGAAGATAAGCGTCAC